>JAEOTU010000111.1 GCA_016839665.1 Candidatus Hodarchaeota archaeon | reverse complement strand
TGTTCTTCACTTTTCTTTTTCCCAAGAACAAGTAATGTCTCAAGGCGTAATTCGGTAATTTCTTTTACAGTGAAGACGATATCTTTCAATTTAAATACTTCATTTTCCTTTGGTAAACGGCCAAGCTTCTCCTGTATGAAACCTCCAATAGTAACAGAGATATCCGACTTAAAATTTGTATTGAAATAATCATTAAAATCATCAAGTGAGGTTTGGCCACTTACATTTGATTCTCCTTCGTTTTCATCTGAGGGCGTGATTTCTGCTGGTTCATAGTCATATTCATCTTGGATATCGCCAACCAAAAGTTCCAGAATGTCTTCTAAAGTTATTAATCCAACTACCTCCCCAAATTCGTCAACTACAATAGCTGAATGTCGTTTGGTATTTTGTAATTTTTCTAATAACAGATCTGCTCTCATTGTTTCAGGTACATAGTGTGGTTCTCTCAACAATTGGGAAATATCAATTTTCTTCTTCTGCTGACTAATCATTCCATCATCGCAATCTAAGAATAATTCTAAATAATTCAATAAATCCTTGGCGTACAAAAATCCAATAATATTTTCTTTTGGTTCATCATAAACAGGAAAGCGAGAGTGACCAGTATCATTAACAGTCTTCACAATATCTTCAAAATCATCAGTGATAGTAATTGATCTCATCTCATATCGTGGGGTCATTATCATTCTGACTTGAGTGTCAGGCAGATCAAATGTTCGCTTTAAGATTGCACTTTCACGTTCTTCGAGAATACCAGCTTCTGAGGATTGGGAAATTATTAATTTCAGCTCAGCCTCCGAATGAATGCTTCTATGACCAACGATTGGTTTTATTCCGAAAAGTGCTAAAACTAACCAACCTGTTTGATTAAAAAACCAGATGACTGGTTTAAATAGCAAGGCAAACAAATGGAGTGGTTTTGCAACCCACAAGCTAGTTTTAGCAGGATATTGTAACGCGACACTTTTTGGGGCTAATTCACCTAGCACTACATGCATATATGTTGTGATCGCAAAAGCAAAAACTCCGCCAAGAGAAAGACCAGCTAAAATCCCAAGAAAAGCGAGTTCTGCAAAAAAGTGCTCGAGAACAGGTTCAATGAAGGAACCAGCAAGAAATCCCAAGGCTAGACTTGCCATTGTAATACCTAATTGAGTGGCACTAATCACCTCATCTTGGTTCTCTATGGCCTTTTTTACAGCTTTTGACCCACGACGTCCTGCTTTGACCAATTCTTCCACTCTAGAAGGTCGAACGCTCACTAAAGCGAACTCTGCAGCGACAAAGAATCCATTGAGTAATACTAGGATTAAAGCTATTAACAGGATTAGAATAAAACCGATTAAATCGACTTCAGCCATTTAGTTTCGGAAGACTCCAATAATAAATTTACATTCGACTTCTTTCATTTATCAAAAAACAGTCTTTTGTTCTAATAGAGTATGTATAATATATGGTGTTCTTAAGCGTTTCTGAAGAGTTTTAGAAGTAATCCACTCATTTCTTTTAAATAAGTTTTTTCATTACTCTAATTCCACTTGGATTTAAAAAAAACGACTAATCCGTACGAATCTTATCTTTTAATCCTAGTATTTCTGCCGAAAAAAAGGAAAAAGAAATGAATAATTCTCATATTCTTTCGACAACGGTGGCAATACCAACACCTCCACCACCGCAAAGTGTCTGGATTCCATAATGTTTCTTTTCGTTAACCAAATAATGAATCATATCACTGAAATAATGAACACCTGATGATCCAATTGCATGGCCAGTTGCAATAGCGCCACCATATGGATTGACACGTGAATCATCAAAAGCATAATCGAAATGTTTTGCAAATGCAAGACAGGGGGAAGCAAATGCCTCATTAGGTTCGATACAATCCATGTCTCTCATTGTCAGATCACCTGCTCTTTTCAAGGCGCGTTCCTGTGCTGGGATAGGGCCTGTTAGCATTAACATAGGATCATCTCCTGCTACCGCAGTTGAGAGTATTCTTGTCATTGGTTTAATTCCTAATTCATCCGCTTTGTCGCTGGACATTAACATAACAGCTGAAGCTCCATCTGTGATTTGAGATGAATTTCCTGCTGTTACTTTTCCATTCTCAGGACGGAAAACAGGAGAAAGAGATTGCATTTGAGCCCAAGCTGTGTCAGGGTCATCCAGAGCGACTGTTCGTACTGTTTGATCTTCAGTCACAGTTGTAGTCTCAAACGAACCATCTGGATTTTCAATCTTTACCTCAATGGGAACAATCCGTTTCTGATAATTTTGTGTATCACGCATTGCTTTCGTTGCCTTTTGGTGACTCCATAAACCAAACTTATCCATGTCTTCTCTAGTAAGATTATATTTATCTGCAACCAGTTCTGCTGACTCACCTTGAACAAAGCTCATTCTAGATTGAAGGTTCTCCATACGATCATCTGCCATATGGCAATAGATGTTGTCAACAGGATACATAAACCCAACCTGAAAATCAATCCCCATTGGATAATGTGTTAGATTCTCAACTCCTGCAGCTATCATGATATCGCCATCTCCTACTCTGATAGCGTTTGCACAGGTGTTAATAGCCTGTAAACCAGCATTACAATACCTATTGACGGTTGCTGCAGCAACAATATCTGGAATATTTTCTGCCATCAATTGAGCGATACGTGCAACATTAGCCCCTTGTTCACCAATTTGAGTTAAAACCCCAACATGAACATCCTCAATTTCATGAGAGTCGAATGAACTTGACATTGCCTGAACACGATCAACAAGTTTCTCTAAAACACCCGCTAACATATCTTGGGAAGAAACATTACGGTAATATCCTCCAAATTTAGCCATTTGTGCCCTAGACGATTTTCCCATTGGTAATCGGATCGCATCAACAACAACACACTCTCGAAGCTCTTTATTTCCCATAAAAATTCCTCTTTACCATTAATTCTGGCGTTGCTTTGATTGTGGGACATTTTTATTTATAGTTTTTCTTTATCACCCGATTGTAACTAAAAAACAACTACTTTCCTAAAGTCAATTAAGCAAAAGGATTTGGGCATTTAGACTATAGATTAAACAAAAAAACTAGTTAACTTCTTATGCAGTATGTATAAATTAAAGGCTAAGGTGATCAAGAATGATCTCAATAGACTTTGAAACAACTTTAACTAGGATTAAACAGTTAAGAATGACTGTTCTACCTGATTTCTTTCTCGATGTCATAATAGATCCCCACATGTCTTATGATCAATTAATAAAAGAAATTCAAACCGTCTACTCAAGAGGAGGGGGTAATCTTCTTGGACCAAAGGCTTATTTTTTACCAGGCGGAAATGGAGGAAATGTCGCCAAGACGTTAGCGGGTTTAGGAGTTCAGACTACTTTTATGGGTGAGACTTCTCAATTGGGTAAACAGCTCATCGAATTTTTCATGCATCCACTCGGAGTAAAGACCCTTTTATCCACAACAGGGGAAATGGCAAGCTCAATTATCCTTGAAATTCCCCATGGTTCAGACAAACATAATGTGATGTTTTCTGCTTCGGGTAGTGTTGCAGATTTCTCTTCAGAAAAATTAACACCTGAACAATGGAGTGTCCTCAAAAAAAGTCATGTTATTGCTATAACTAATGCTCAGAACTACCAGATGGAAGATCTCATTGAGACTATTCTTGAAGAAGTTACTCCTTCTGTACTAGTTTCAGTTGACTTTTCAGACCTAACACCACACATTCAACGAATAGATGGATTTCAAAAACGAATTCTTGAACATCCCACTAGACCTCCTTCATTCATAACCGGAAATGAAACTGAATTTCAGTTGTTGGCTAAAGAACCCGATAAAGCACCAGAAGAAGCTCTTCGCCAATTATCTGAAACCTATCCCGAGATTCTGTTCGGTTTACACATGGCTTACAAAGCAGAAATTTGGAAAGGTGGGGAACAGCTAGCCCTTGAACCATGTTTTAGGATTTCAGTTCTCAAAGCAACTGGAGCTGGAGATAATTGGCACGCTGGTTTCCTCGCAGGATGGCAATTAGGGATGAACTATTCAGAAATAACGGTTTTTGCCAATGCAGTTGCAGGGTATCAAATATCCACTGGGAAAATAGGTTCTTTGAAAAATATCATTGATTTTATGGCTTCTTCACCTCGATACTGAATGATTGAATTACTAAGACTCAATTTGGTGATTTTCAGATTAAGATGTGACTGAGTGAACTAATAAATGTCAATCAAATAAGTTTTAAATAGTATAGGAGCAATTATCTTTGTCAAAAAGGAACAGAATGGAGTTATTTGGACAACAAACATGGGATTTTAAGAATAATAGTGATTATAAGAGCAAATTAGCAGGTTTGGGCATTTTTGTGAACATTATCTGGATATTGAGTGTCTTGATACGGCCTGTTATTGAACCAGTTCCCCTAATAACACTCGGTGCAATTGGGTTTATAATCACACTCGGAGCGAGACTCCAATCAGGAAATCTAAAAACTACGGCAGCAAGCGAGGTAAGCGGAGGTAGTATTGCAGGTTATGTCATTTCTTTGTTCTTAGTACATTTAGGATATCCAAACAAAGCTTATCAAATAGTCATAAGCCCCGAAATAGCTTTCACAGTTAACCAGTTACTAATTTTATTTCTAGTCCTAGCTTTCTTTATTTGGTTCGCAATCCCCGCAAAAAAAACATTCAATGATATAATATTTGGTTTTCCTCCCCTTGTGTCTTATTTTATCTTAAATTTCTGGAAACTAGCAGTTATTGTGGAAATTTTAACTCTTTTAGAAGAATTAAAAGCATTTGGCCCATACGCAGGGATTGTATTCTTATTTGTAGGTTTCGTAGAACTCATATTGCAATATACTCGACTTTTTAAATTTCAACTTGCAGATATCATTTTAGATCCCATGCAATTATTCCTTAAAATTATAGAAGGACCATTGCAAACCCTGAAGTGGAGTTTTTTAGTAATTTTATTTTTAATTATGGATATTCTACCCTTAGATTTTTTATCTGCAGGGTTGATAGCTTTTTCAATGACAATGGGGATAGCATCTCTAACTACAACATTAACAAAACTTACTTTGGACAGTGGAATCATCAGATCAAGAACTGACAATGTTTTTGAAGAGAGCAAAGAAGTTATTCCAAAAATATTCGAAGAATTGAAACAGTTTGAAGCGAATAATCTGCAAGAATTCTATCGAGTAACAGCAAGCATTAGTATTAGGAAGCGGAATAACATTATTCATTACAACACAGGGGATGTATTGTTAAAAATACCTTTTACAAATTCGTTAGAGAAAGAAGCAGGCGTCTTCTTGGCAAACATTAAATTTAAATCGCCAGCTATTAAAGAAAGAACTCGAAATAAAAGGGAACCAGCTGTTCGTACCAAAACAGTAACTAAAACACTAACCATTTCTAAAAACAAAAAGAAAAAAGGAAAGAATATTAATATTTCCTCCTTGAATAGAATTCCACATGAAAAGTGGGGAGAAATTGTAAGAAAAAACCAAGTTGAATTAGTTGAACCAGAAATAATAACAAAAATGATGGGATTTGATTCACCAGAAGAATTCGAAGAAATGGTTGAAAAAGGAATACGACAGACAATATCAATTCAGGAGAGTGTTCGCGACAGAATTCGAGGTGTACCTGTAACTGTAAGCACCTCAAACTCGAAATTTGTCAAGATAAAAAATAAACATATTGAAGTTCCTGATGAAATCCTAGAAAAAAATGAGCTAGCTGAAGATCAAGAAATTGAACTTATCCCTGGGAAGGAAGAATTTCTATTTTATGCGAGGATAAGAAAAAGACAAGAGAATTGATACTCGCTTTAAGTGTTGTCAAAACAAACATACCATTATCATGTCTAAAATACTAAAAATATAGTCTTAAAAATCAATTTGGTAGCCTTGTACGTGAGATGTGAACAAAAAAACGTATTGATGCTAATTGGTATGTACATATCCTTTCTTCTACCCTTTATATATTTCGTATTAATTAAAGGAGGAATTATTGTCGAGTCTAGTTTATCAATTGCCATTCTTATTGGTTTTGTTGTATTTTAAAAGACCCTGATGTTAATATCAGACGCGATATTCTCAAGTAATAATTATTCTAGCTGAAAATGGCTGGATGGACTCTGCAATTAGAACGCGAGAAACCCTTGGAGGTAAGGAGGAAGATGAAACACTTGCAGAGGAGATCTCAGCTGCTCTAGATCAATACAGAGAGGATTAATAGTTTTTGATATTCACGAACGCCCTTCTAAACTGGTTTTCCTTAGTTTTAATGTGGAAAAAAACTAGAACCCCTATGATCGCGCGGGGTCATCCATCCAACATGGGTTTGTCATAGGGGTTGTACATATAGCTTTATATTACTTTTGTGAAATACCCTAAAAGTGTTTTAATAACCCAGCTAACAACATCTGTTTAACAAAAATTGTCATTTTCTAACCAATGAGGTTTAATAGTGGTAGGTAATGGTAATGTTGTCTTGATTGTAGGTACTGGTACTATTGGTGAACCACTAACAGGACTTCTTGCTGCTCTTTCCAAAGAGATAGGAATTGATGAACTCATATTCTATAAGCATACACCCAGGTTGACAGATCGACCTATGGTTAGGGAGTTGCTCTCCAAGGGAACTCATATGTGTTGTCAAATAGAAAAGTTTAACAAATTCAGAGAGATGGGAATCGAGCCAACCTACACTTTTGAGGACGCCCTTGCCCAGTCAACCGTTGTTGTTGATTGTTCATCTGAAGGAATGGGAGTTAGAAATCGTCTCCTATTTTACGAAAACGTGAAGGATGATGTAAGAGCGTTTTTAGCTCAAGGATCTGAACATGGTTTTGGAATACCTTATGCAGTTGGTCTTAATGATTCCGTTCTTCATCGTGATAACTCTCAATTTCTACAAATAGTAAGTTGTAACACTCATGCGGCGTCTAGAGTGCTCAAAGACTTAGCTTTTGATAAAGATGGGAAAAATATACTCAGTGAAGCACGGTTCGTTTTTATGAGACGAGCCACAGATGTCTCTCAAGCGGGTAATTTTATTGCTGGACCATCCGTTGGTAAGCATAAAGATCAAACATTCGGAACGCATCACGCAAAAGACGTTTATCGCCTGTTCTCAACCCTAGGATATCA
>JAEOTU010000110.1 GCA_016839665.1 Candidatus Hodarchaeota archaeon | reverse complement strand
ATTTATCTTGTGGTAAAGAACGTAGTGTTTTTTTAGTAATGAACTGAATTTGATTCCAATATCGAATGATTTCTGTCAGATAATGGTGAGAAGAGAGACCATACTTAGTGGAAATTGTTCTAAGATTTAGGTTTTTAGAATCAGTAATCCATTGACCAATTAAATCCACAACATTCATATGAACATCAAAGAAAGCATTTTAGGGCTTCATTATATAGAGTTGTTTGTGTTATCCTCAAGAAGGGATCAACCTGCTCTTATTATAAGAAAAATATACATTGTTCTTTTTCATATCTTTAATAACTTGGTGTACCATCTCTATTCAAGGAATAGTATTACAGTCACAAAGAGTTTGAAAAATTTCAGACTAAAAGTGCAACAGGATAAATTTTAAATCTATATCCAAACCTAGGGCAAAGAGGGTTCATAATTGCGCACAGAACCATGCCTGAAGCTTTAATCCAGCTTCCTAAGTATGATCCGCGAGATTCCACCATGCGATAGTACCCATCAATCCAGAAAAACCTGTTAGAAAAACAATAATATAACTAATAGCTTCTAGTTGTACGCTTTCTCCAGCTGCTCCACTATATAATGCTGGAATCGCCCATGGAAAATATGGTGCAAAGCCTAATATGCTTACGAATTGCGCGATTATTACAGCAAAGATCACAAAACTTATAGGAGCTAAATATCCACGACTATAACTCGCCAGAAATGCTATTGGTGTACTCAATAATATTGTAAGAAGTGAGGTTATCATAAATGTATAAATACCTTGAAAAATTGTCTCATTTGACCATCCCGCAAGATTGATTATTCCTCCACTTAAGATTCCTAAAACAATTGAAATTAATGAGAGTAATACACACCAAATTCCTACAACCATGAATTTTGATAAAACAATAGATATTCGTGACACCGGTAGCGCAAGTAAATCTGTTATCGTATGGTCAGAATATTCCCGGCCAAAAACCCAGCTTGTTATAAATGCAAACCCTATTAATCCTCCCATCGCACTTACCATATTGAATAATCCCAAGTAGGTTATCCAATCTGCATTTATTGCTAATAATGATGCCTTAGTGCCTAACAGGCCAAATTTTCGGGCAAAATCTGGATCTTTCGTAACGAACATCAGAAATCCCATCATCATTGTCATGAATAAACAAGCTAGAATGGTTATCCACGACATCTTAGAACGGCGAATTTTTAAGCTTTCAGCCCAACAAGCTGCTATTAATCCTTTCATGTTCCATTACCATCCTTCTTGATAGTCCTTAAAAAATAAGCCTCCAGATCTTCTTCTTCCACTTTCAATAAGGTTGGCGGTAAGTTGGAATGTACTAACATACGGACAATATTTTCGGGATGATTTATTGCTTCTTCGTCTTTTATTTCAAGATCTCCCTTTTCAGTAAAATTAGCTTTATAACCTTCATCACTAAGTCTTTTCTGAACCGCTTTATTATCCTGGGCACCTATGATAAGTTTTTTCTGGAGAAAATGACCAAATTGATGGCCGATTATTTCTCGTACGAGACGACCTTGATGGATAATACCTATACGAGTAGCCAGTTTAGATATTTCACCCAGAATATGACTAGAAATAAATATAGTTACACCTTTATTAAATGCGAGGTCTTGTAATAGCTCCCGAATTTCAACAATACCAACAGGATCCAACCCGTTTGTAGGTTCATCTAAAATAAGTATGTCTGGATTATGTATCATAGCTTTTGCGAGTCCTAATCGCTGTTTGTTCCCATGAGAAAGATTTTTTGCTAAAACATCTTGGTAAGGATCAAGCTGAAATTTCTCAATAATAGAATCGACAGCATTGGGATCAGAAATAAAACGCATCCGGTTGATAATTTCCAGATTTTCATGAACAGTCAGATCTGGGTACGAGTAAGGTATCTCCACCAGATATCCGACATTATTCCAAAGTTCATGAACGCCAGAATGAATTTTTTTACCGTTTAAATAACAACTGCCCGAGGTAGGTTTAACCATTCCTAGGAGCATTCGAATGGTTGTTGTTTTTCCAGCACCATTAAGTCCTAAAAAGCCGTATATTTCTCCTTTTCTGACACGGAGGGATATACCATCTACTGCTCGTACTTTCCCATAATGCTTTTTCAAACTCTCTACTTCGATAATATCATTTGTATTTCGTGTCATTTTCTCAGCCATTTATTGAAAATTCAGCCATTCTCATTAATGCTTTATCTCTTCAATTCTTTCATAGTTAGAGATTTATGAGTCGTAATTTCTAAATGGCCTATTTAATATATTTTTCAAGAAAATTGTCTAATTCTCATTAATTTGAATAGAATCACATTCTAGTTCTCTTCTATGATTGTATTCCTTCAACCAATCATAAATACCAGAATTGATTCAATTTTTAATTAGGATTGCAATCTTTTCCTTCTCTAATGCAAAATTGTGTTATCCTCAAGAAGGGATTAACCTACTCAAATTTTTTTGGAGTTTTATATCGTTGGGAGAATTTTTGGTTGAGCTAATTTTCAACCTGTGCCAGCTACATCCTGAAGACTACTCTTGAAATTTCCAGCTCCAGATTGATTTTTTCATTCTTGCTTTTTTCTCAGTAGCTTCAATTTTAGTCATTGAATTTACTTTTTCAATTAACTTCTTGACATCACTCAAATGGATTTGCATGAAACTTATTGAGTCTGTTTTATTTGTACTAGTAATATTTATCTTAACCCCACCAGCAGGATCTGACTGTAATAATGCAGCGAAAATTGCCTCTCCAATATCGCTAGAAATCTGAATCTTACCTGTGAAAATTACTTCAAGAGAAGTTACTATATCCCATGTTAATATTGACGAATCGCGATAAGTAGTGATTTCCATCTGCTGTTCATCAATGGTCAGTTTTTGTTTCATTTTAAGGAAAATAAACAAACCCATTACTAATCCAATAATTATGAATGTAGCTCCAACCAAAGGGGGAATAATTGGGGATGGTATAGTTGGGTCGTCTGCAAAGTTAAGAAAGAACGTAATTCCAATTACAGGAATTAAAGTTAGTACCACTGGAAGTAAAATATAATAGAATCTACTGGTTTGAATAATGAGAGGTATATTGTTTTCTGACATTTCATTCAACTTTTTTGGTTTTACGCATTCTTTTGAAGATCAGTTATATTTCTCCAATTGCAATGTTTACAGCTTAAAGAAATTAGTTATTATGAACTCTTTTGATACAAGGACAGGATATTAGATTAGTTCCATCTCTTATTAGTAGATTACTAAGAAAAAACTATTCCTATATCACCTTTTTTTCAGGATAAATCGTTGGATAAACGACATCAATATTCTATCCTTTAATTTCATAAAATGAGCTTGAATTGAGAATATTTGGCTGTTTAGTTGATTAATGGTTTGAAGGGGTAATAGTTTTCAACATGATTAATCTTCTCTCCCTTTTGTTTTAAGAGAGTGTTGTTTTGAACGTGTAAAGACTGTTCGATATTTGTCACAGTCAGTTTTAAAACACTCATTACATCCTTCCATTTCACCTGGTACCACAGGTTCAACTCTCACTTCTTGATCCAATGACTCGTATAATTCTTTATACTCATCCACTCTATGTTCTTCAATGGTAAATTTCCTCTCCCATCCTTCCTTCTCCAACTGTGATTTTTTTGTGTTGTCGTTGCTTTTCAAGTGTTCTCTATTCTTCCTATAGATTCTTTTTGTTAAAACAGATCATCATCTAGCTCTTCATTACATTCTGGCATTCTTCCGAATTCTTGCATGAATTGTTGAAGTATTTCGCTTTCTTTCTTAGTGTACATTGGATCCTCTTCGTAACCGAAGTAATGGGCTTTATCATTAATTTTTAGTTGTTCCTCTAAGGCTTGGTGTAAGTTTAGAGTCCCTTGGATCAAAATAATATGTTTATTTTCATCAAGTAGTTGAAAAGCGCCCTCAACCTCAGGGGTGTTTTGAATATTTTCGTCCGTAAAATCTAGCCATTTTTCTGGTGGTAATACTACGGAAGAAAGATTCAACCGTAAATCACATCTGAGGCAGCGACTGGCTTCTTCAATTGCCGCTTTTTCATTAAGACCTAGTTCTATTTCGTTAAAACTACTTATACGATCCGTGAGAGGCAAACATGGCATCTGAACACGGGTTTTATCATAAAAGTTCTCTTCTCGGCCTAGCCATGGATTTAAAGTATCTGTTTCAACAAGTACTTCATCAATATTACCATTGCCTCCCAGATATCTGTCTATGGAACTGGCAGCTTTTCGTCCCATCTCAATGGCTTCAACGACTGATAAAGGACCCTTAATCACTTCTCCGCCAGCGAAGATTCCCTTTACATTTGATGCAAGGTCAGTGTCATTGACTCTAATTAAACCTGTTGGGGAAATTTGAACTGAAGTCTCTGTTCCTAAAACGGATAGGTCAGTATTTTGACCAATCGCCATGATTACCATATTGGTTTCAATTGTTGTGGTAGTATTTTCATCAAAAGTGGGATTAAAATTACCATTTTCATCAAAAACACGTGTACAACGAACTAACTCTACTGTCTCTACTTGATCATTCGTACCAACTATTCTCTTTGGACCCCATGAACAATGAAGAGTAATATTTTCATCAATTACCTCTTGGATTTCCCATTCGTGAGCAGGCATTTCTTCTCGTGATTCAAGACAAGCAACTTGAACTTTTTTTGCTCCTAATCGAAGTGCAGTTAATGCGACGTCCATTGCAACCCCTCCCCCTCCAATGACAAGAACTTCATTTTCTATCTGAATTTCATTTCCCTGGTTAACATCTCTTAAGAATTCTAATCCCCAGAGAACTCCTTTAAGTTCTGCTCCTTCTATCTTAAGTTTTTTCGCTTGTTGAGCTCCAATGGCAATGAAAAACGCCTCGTACTGTTGGGATTGTAAACCTTCTATGGTTAAATTTTCTCCGATAAACGTATTTGTCTTGAATTCTACCCCTACTTCCTCTATAAGTTTAAGATCCTTGAAAAAACTTTCTCTGGGTAAGCGATACTCAGGGATACCCCCCTTCAACATCCCTCCTATTTCTGATCCAGCTTCAAATACAGTCGTTGTATGGCCATTTTTAGCTAAATAATAAGCAGCTGTGAGTCCAGTAGGGCCAGAGCCTATAATAGCCACTTTTTTTCCAGTTGCAGGAGATGAAACAGCTTTTGGTGGTCTTATTCCAGTATCATGTTCTATGGCAAAGCGTTTGAGTGCACATATTGCAATTGGATCGTTAAGTTGGCCTCGGCGGCATTCCGTTTCACAAATATGAAAACATACTCTACTAAGAACGGACGGGAAAGGGGTTTTCTCGCGAATGACAGCTGCAGCTTCTCCAAACTTACCTTCAGCTATCAGTCGAATATAACGTGGAACATCCGTCCCTAAAGGGCACGTATTACGACAAGGAACAAGTGTACTTTCACGCTCCGCCCACAAAATATCTTTGTCAGAAAGAGCCCCAGTAGGACAGACCTCAATACATGCTCCACAAAATTTGCATCCTGATTCTTTAAGTGTTGGCGCAATGCTTCCTACGATTGTTTCACCGTTTGAAAAGACAAATCCTAGAGCGTTCACACCTCTAACGTCCTGACATACTCTTACACATCGAGTACAACCTATACACAATTCGTAATTCCGTATAAATAAGGGTTCATCTTCAAGAATTTGAATTCCTTGAGGCTTATAGCGTGGGGTATCGTCTCTAATACCTATATATTCTGCTACCTTTTGTAATTCACATCTTCCGAACTCTGGACAACATCGTTCTTCTACTGGCACATTTGTGGAACAAGGTTCACGACTACACCCCTCTTGTTGAGCGCAAGTTAAACAAGCATGAGGGTGTTTAGTGAGAATTTTCATCATTTTTTCTCGTCGAAAATCATGGATCTCTGGTGTATCAGTCCAGATTATCATATTTTCTTCTATCTCTGTGTTGCATGATGTTACAAGTTCATTCTTTCCTTCTATTTTCACAACACAAAGTTGACAACCTTCATGTGTTTTTGATGTCAATGAATTCTCATTCTTATATTGTACATTGCCTTGATACACAGATTCTACTGGTTTTAAGTCTTGTGATAGTGTTAAATCAGGGTGGGTGCAAAGTCTAGGAATGTAGATTTCAGAAGTTTGAGTAGCTTCTAAAATTGTAGCTCCTTTCTTCACCTCAATTCTAGTATTATTGACGGTTATAGATATTTTTTCCATTTTAGGACTCTCCTAAGAGAGGATATATCTAAGGAATCGACTTTAGCTAAAGTTGATAAAAGCTTTCAATTCTTCTGCTATAATAGCTGTCTTCTTAGGGTATATTTGACTCACCAAGAGTGAGTCAGAGCCCCAGGTTCACAAATTTGAACACAAGGTAATTCTTTTGGTTCACCAGTTGGTTTGCAAGGAGCACACGAGTATTTAATCTTTTTGCGATGTTCATCAGTAACCCGAGCAGCGAGTTCCTCAGCTAGGGGATCTAATTCGTTTTCTACAACTTCGAGAACCCCTTCAGGGCAAGCCTCGACACATTTATTACAGCCATTACATAACTCTGTGTCGACAGTGATGAAATATTCCCCTGAACCATCTTTATATCCATAATTTGCTTTCATTTCTCATTCTTTCCGTGTTTCGACATTACCACAAATAAAGCACTAAGCTGCTTTTTTACGAGCTTTTTCTACTAGAGCTTTACCAAACAAAGCACCACCAATTGCTCCTGCGAGTTGTGGATCAACCGTGGGTTCTGGAGCAGTGATCGCTAATTCTTTTTCAATACGAGAAACTACACCGATATTCTTAGCAATCCCCCCAGTAATCGCAAAATCGTTTTCCACACCAAGACGTTCTAGGAGAGTAACTACTCTATGAGCCATTGCTGCGCAATAAGCTGCTAAGACCCTCTCTTTGGTCCAACCCTTTCGAAGTAATCCTACAGCTTCAGATTTGGCAAAGACAACACATGTACTGCTCACTGGTTCTGGTTCGTCATCTACCAATGACATCTGTCCAACATCATTAATGTGAACTTGTAATAAATCGGAAAAAACTTCCATTCCTCTTCCAGTTCCCGCTGCACATTTATCATTCATGAGGAATGCAGTAACTTTCCCACGATGATCACAACGAATCGCTTTACAATCTTGACCACCCATATCCAAGACTGTTCTGATTGTTGGCCCATACATGAAATTAGCCCCTCGTGCATGACAAGCGATTTCTGTTAGAGCTCGGTTGGCGAAAGGAACATTAACACGACCATAACCAGTGCCAACTGAGTACTCAATTTTATCTAAAGCGAGCCCTGTACCTTCAAGTGCCCAATCTATAGCTCTCTTAGCGCTATCAGGGCTGTCGCTACCAGTTCTCATATTAGAGTAGCAATAAAGCTTACCATCAACCATAACCACTGCTTGAGTACTGACTGACCCAACATCTATACCAGCTGATATAATATCAGCATCATTCCAATCTAAGTCTGGGTTTGTCCAACGAGATTCAGTCCATCTCCAATATTCTATATCTTCTGTACTTGCCATTGTTTCATCCTCCAATTCTATCTTGAGCTGTAAGCGCTGCTCCGTAGGCACTTACAAATTCTGGCGCGATAGGATCTTTTGGTACAAAGATTTCGCAATCTAAGTTTCGTTTCATTGAATCCACAAAACCCACATTATTCGCTACTCCTCCGACTAGAGCAACATCCTGTTCAATACCCACCCTACGGGCCATACTCGTGATTCGGTCAGCTATTGCATCGTGAACTGCGCGTACAATGTCTTCCTTAGGGGTATTCTGATGTATCAATGATACAACTTCGGATTCTGCGAAAATTGTGCATTGGGCATTCATTGGAACAGCTTTTGTTGATTTCAGGGAGAGTTCTCCCATTTCTTCGATGTCTAATTCTAGAGCTCTTGCCATTGCTTCAGTGAATGCTCCTGCACCAGCAGCACACTTCTCATTGATACCAAAATCCACCACTTTTCCTTTGGCATCAAGACGAATGGCTCTACCTTCTTCTGCGCCGATATCGATTACCGTACGTACAGATGGGAAGATGTTGGATATTCCACGTGCATTTGCACTGATCTCAGTTACGGTATCGTTCGCAAGAGTAGCAGCATCCATTCCTGCTCCTGTTACTGTAAGATGTTCAACGTCGTTCTTATTTAATTTAGCGTTGTCCAATGCTTCGTTTAACGCCTGTTCTTCAGAAGCTTTCTGATCAAATCCAGTCAGGACTGAAGAAGTGGCTAGTAGTTGGCCATTTTTCAAGACAACAGCTTTTGTATTTTTAGCTCCAAAATCCATTCCAATTGTTACCATTTTTATAATCACCTTATCTATATCACTCCACTACTTTTTCCATTTCAAGTGATTCCATGAAAGCATCTATTCGGGTCATTGTTTTAGTGATGTCGAATTCTCTCTCGTCTCCCATGTTTCCTTCGAAAGGCATTACAGGAAAACCAGCTTTTTGAATAGCTAAACGATTTTCTGCAATTCCTAGGCTTAATCCTTCACACCCTCTGTTAAAATGTAGAAGGACTCCATTTAGCTTCCATTCCCGTGCGATCCGAATCATCATTTTGGATTTCAGTTCAGGATGGTAGAAATGTTGCCATTCGGGCTTACTTAAGTTCCATTCAGCAAGAGCTCTCAAGGCTTCGTCTCGGTTAGTCATTTCGATTTCAGGAATAGCTCTTGGTCCCCAAGATCCATCTTCTTGATCTTCCCAAAGGCCAATCAGGGAGAAAGTGTAAAGACTTCCTACTGAAACAACGCCGTACTTCTCTAAATAGCGAAAGACCTTCAGGAAGGCCCATGGAGGTTGTGTATCAGTCATAACACGACATTGTTCATTCCCAACAGCAGCTATTCCACGGTCTACACGATCTTTTACTTCAGGATAGAGATCCTTCTCATAAAAATCAGCGGTCCATTGAGCTGATTTTCTTAGTGTACCTAGGACATACAGAGAATACATTGTTTTTTCATCTAGTGGCGCGGGGATTGCTTTATTGAGAGCACAAATTGCTGCCCAGTAATGACAACTCCGAAACTCATTGTGAACTGCTTTGATCAGGAGTTCATCATCATATTCTCGACCTGTCACCTTTTCAAGCCACTTTATTCCATCGTGCATCTGACCAACTATATATTTAATTTTACTATCAGTCAACTCTTCATAAGGACCTACTGAAACATCAATACTATACATTGGAACCCCTCCTTCAAGGTCACTAGCTACTTGATACCATTTGGAATGGGAACAACAAATATGATCTTGCCAGATGAAATCAGCTTTCGGAAATTCCTCAGAAAATTGTGGCCAAGCATATTTGTTTAGAAGAATCGAACCCCAATAATTACGCATATATGAGCAGAGATCACGAGCATACCCCTTTGTTTCGATTGCTTCTTGGCATTCTGTTGCGAAATCTTTATTTGCTGCAACAGTTGCTCCATAAGGTTCACCAGTTAGAGCCCATACATCATCACCCAGACCAGAGGGAATGGCGTCAAAAGACCAAGCGCCACCTGCCCAACGAATTCCTCCTTTCTCATGAGCTTCTGCGAAACCTTTGTAATAATTCTCTCGAAGAGATTTGGCTTTTCCCCAGCACTTTAGTCGTTCTGTAGGATATTTAGTTGAACTCATCATTATTCCTCCTAAAACAGGTCCTCCTCTCGTATGATTTCAAGAAATGCTTCCACACGTGTTTTAAATTGGCCAATTGGTACGGTCACGTCTAATTCAAGGAATAAGGTCGCAAGACCATTCTTTTCCAAAGTTTCTTTTATAATAGGTATATCTAATTCATGTGGATCGCAGAATTTCTGTTGGATCAAGATAGCTCCTTGCACATCATAATCTTTTGCCATACGTACAATGTGGTCGAGTCTTGTTCGTTTGGGCCAATCTTTACTGGGACATGGAACACGTTTTACATAACGTTCCGCTATTGCAGTAAGTGGATCACCCACTGGATTTACTTCCTCTTGAAAATATCGGGTGCCTGTACAATGATCATCAGTAACAAAAGTGGCTCCTAGATCTTCAACCATTGCGATAAATTCAGTGTCATCATCCTCAGAACCCAGGATCATTAACCTTTCCCCAGCATCTCCAATCTTTCTCGAAGGAAGTTTCTGAAGAAGTGATTCTAATGCTTGGTTATGTTCATGTTTTTCTACCATTTGGCTTGATACTACCATATACATTGCTTCAAGTCCAGTCAGGGGTGGATTCGTACTCTTTCTAAGCTCATACACCTGCCGCATAAGACGCCTATTCGTATTCATGAGCTCAATCCCGCGTCTGAGATCCTCATCAGTGATGGGTCGGTCTATCCATTTTTCAATAGATTCTTTAAAAGTAACCAACTCTTCTCTTAAATAGGGGATTGCATGAGGGCTTTGGACATGCATTGGGTGAGGCAAATAGTAACTATAATCTGTTGGAATATGGATATCCCAGCTAGTATATGCTTGTCTGATATGTAGACAACTTTGAGCAATCATAATTCCATCAAGATAGTTAAAGCGTCCTTTCAGTCCCTGTGCCAAACAATCTCGGCAGAAGGGACAGAACATCGCAAAAATATGAGGTTCAGTAACATCTTGTGGTTCATGGCTGCCTAAAATTCGAACAGGAAGAATGTCCGCAGCATATAGTATCTCTTCGGGGACGTAGGTGCAAAAATAACCCATTACTTTTCCCCCTGTACGTTCTTTCCATGCTTTTGCATAATCATGTCGGTTTTTGTACCAATCTCTGAATTGGTCAAATAGTTCTTTCTCTTCTTTGTGCACAACTTCCATCAATTTGAACACCTTGCATTACACTTTTTCTAAATATTTTGAGGGTTACGTTGTTTAAATCTTCATAATTCCTTCATTAGAGTAATAAAATTGCTTTTTGTCATTTCCAAGGTTCTAAAGAACTCTAGTAAATCACTAGAAGTCCATTTAACAGATGTATATACAACCTTGACTTTTTGAGCTTTAAATTCTTCAAGCAATTTTTCTCCAAGTTTCTTTCCTACCCCCTTCGCAGTGTGTGAGGGATCCACACCTAGGATTTCGATCCACCCACCGTTTTCAATACCAAACAGCCACGGATGCACTGTTCCGATCATAAATCCTACTACTTGAGTTTGAATTTCTGCAACAAGACAGATACTCTTGTTTTTTAGATAATGTTGGATTTCTGATCTCCACATTTCAGGTCTGGTATATCCAGAAATTTTTTCGTCTAAGTTAATGATCTCAGAGATATCTTCTTCTCTCATCTCTCGGATTTGAATTTTTTTCTCACCATTCATCGTGACCATCTCTTAGTGTCAACTATTCTTTTTCCAGTCTTGAAACGCGAATAATTTTTACTCGTTTTCCAATCCAACTCTTCGGTAAATAGACCCGCCCAGTGTTACCGCTTTGTTTTACTTCTCGATCAAGCATCTCAAATCCAATCACCTTAAATTCTGATGGTTGATCTTCAACTGACTCGGCCATGATGTTCACTGTATTTCGTTCTAATTCTAGCTTTTTAACGGGTGTTTCGGGGATTATAAAAACCTCCCATTTTGATTTGTGTTCGGGAAATGCTAAATATAAGTGTATTGTAAGTGATATGGCCCCACATTTTATAAAGAAATGATACCTAATAAAATTACATTAACGCTCTTTAGTTTTATCAATCAAATCAATTGTATTGTAGAACGAACTCGGAATTGAGATTGAAATTTGAAATGACTGGTCAGATAAAGATCCTGTTTCACGCAATTTTCAGAGAAGTTACTGGAAAACGAGAAATTGAGGACAAACTTGAAGAGACTTGTACAGTCAAATCTATATTGGATAAATTGGCTAAAAACTATGGAAAAGGTTTCAGTAGCATAATTGACCCAATAACAGATGAAATTTCTATTGAAGTTTTGGTCATGCTTAATGGGAAAGGTATCAGAGCAACAGATATAATATTGAAAGATAAGGATGTTTTAGTAATTACACTTCCTCTCGGCGGTGGCTAATAGAGATTAGTAGATAGGTGAATACGAAATGAACGAGGTTAGATGTCTAAATTGTTTGAAGCGCTTCCAAGTGCAACCAAAGGCTGAAGAAGTCACGTGTCCTAACTGTGAAACTCGGTATAGAATCTCTTGGCCAAGACCAGATCAACCAAAGATTCGTGGATCAGCCAAATAAGACACTTGAGTTGAGATTCATGGTTTGGAAAAGAAATATTGCTTATATTGATTTAACCCAAGGAAAGGTTACAAAGAAGATAATTCCTAAATCACTTCGCAAACAGTTCTTAGGAGGCCGAGGGATCAACGCATATCACTTGTATAATCATATTGCTCCTGGAATTGACCCTTTGGGTCCTGAAAATGCTTTGTTTATTGGAACAGGCTTACTTACTGGAATTCCTGCTCTTGGTGCAGGAAGATGTGATATCGCTGCGAAGTCACCATTAACAGGAGCCGTTGGTGATTCCAATATTGGTGGATTCTTTGCCCCTGAGTTGAGATTGGCGGGAGTTGATCACCTAGTGATAACTGGGAAAGCAAATAAGCCTGTTTACCTTTGGATAAGGGATGGAGAAATAGAAATCCTAGATGCGAGTCATCTTTGGGGAAAAGATACCTTTGAGACTCAAACTACTATTCGCTCAGATCAAGACGATGAGGAAATCAAGAGTGTTGTCATCGGTGTTGCTGGTGAAAAACTCGTTCGGTATGCCAACGTAAGAACTGGAATGAAAAATGCTGCAGGACGAACGGGGATGGGATGTGTTATGGGTTCTAAGAACCTAAAAGCCATCGCTGCTCGTGGGACGATGGATATTGAATTTTCTTACCCAGAAAAGTTGTTGGAATATTGTTCAGAGATGAACGAGATGATTACTAGCTCTCGTTGGGCAAGGGCTCAATCAAAGTGGGGCACCCTTATCATTTATAGCAATACCAATACTACAGGATTAATCCGTACTAGAAACTTCCAGAAAAACCTGCTAGAAGGAGGGGAAGACCTAGAACCTGAAAACATGGACAGATACACCATCGGTATGTCTGGTTGTTATGGTTGCAGTGTTCACTGTCGTCATCGTTATGTGTTGGAAGCGGGACCTCATGCTCATTTTGGAGAAGGGCCTGAATATACCTCCCTTGGTGCGTTCGGAACGATGGTCGACTGTAAAAAAATGGAAACAGTCTTAGCTGCTAATCATCTAGTAAATAAGTATGGTATTGACACGCTTGAGATAGGAGGGATAATTGCTTGGGCAATGGAACTTTGGGAAAAAGGTATACTAACAGAGAATATGACTGATGGAATGCAACTCGAATGGGGAAATGAAGAAGTCCTCTTTGAGCTTATACGAAAAATATCCTACAGGGAAGGCTTTGGTAACTTACTTGCTGATGGATTTAAACCCGCAATAGCGAAGATAGGTAAAGAATCGGAATATTACGCGATGCAAATTAAAGGGATGAGTAATCTACATTCAGACGAACGTCCAACACCCAGTTTAGCGTTGAATATTGCCACTGCAACAAGAGGAGCAGATCACCTTAGAAGTAGACCAGCAATAGATCTTTATGGATTACCTGAAGAGCTCCTTGAAGAGATATATGGCGGTCCTGTTTCATCAGATTATACGTCCTATATGGGAAAGAGTCGCGAGGTTTGGTGGCAAGAACTTCTGTATGCAATAACAGATTCAATTGGGATATGTAAATTTCAAACCGTGTTTTGTGCCGTGCATGCACCAAAATGGGACGAATTTTCTAAGCTTATCTACCTAACATCCGGAATGGAGCTTCAAAAATCCCAACTTATGGACATTGGGGAACGAGTTACTACCATTGAACGAATGTTCAACATTAGAGAGGGTTTTTCAAGAAAAGATGATATTTTGCCTGAACGATTCTTTAAAGAACCAACACCTCTTGGATTTCCTATTGTAAAGGGCAAAACAATAGATAGAGACAAATTCAAAACGATGCTGGACGAATACTACGCTTTTCATAAGTGGGATAATGAAGGAATCCCTACTGCTGAAACTCTACAGAAACTTGGATTAAACACAGAAGTTTCAAACGACTTGATTAGGAGGGATGTATAATGCAAAAGATCCTATTTGTTGAACCAGAAAGATGTACGGGTTGCAGAATTTGCGAAACAGTATGTTCTCTACATCAAGAAAAGGTTTTCAATCCAGCACGATCGAGAATTCATGTCATCAAGTGGGACAACGCTGGTATATACATTCCAATGATTTGTCAACAATGTGAAACTCCTTTCTGTGAAATAGTCTGTCCAATGCGTGCTATACATAAAGATGATAATACAGGAGCACTGATTATAGACTATGATTTATGTGTCGGATGTAAACTTTGTGTTACTTTTTGTCCATTTGGTGGAGCGGGAATAGACATCGAAGGGAAAATTATCAAATGTGATCTGTGTAATGGTGACCCTCAGTGTGCAAAGAACTGTGAACCTGAAGCATTGCAATTTATTGAGGCAAATGCTATTAACTTAAGGAAAAGAAGGATAGCAGCTGAGAAATTTTCTGAAATAATGAAGAAAATGTTATCTAGCACTTAATCATTGGCTAGAAATATTAAAAGCCATAACTTAAGGCTCAATGGTACTGTTGATTGATAGGAGAAGAATCTTTTGAACGATCATTTGAAACCTCAAATTCGGATAAAAATTGATTCAAACCATTGGGATGTCATCCTTCAGGGTTCAAGTCCCAAAACTGGAAACCAAATTTTGGATTCTTTACCTGTTGAAAGCGAAGTGAGAACATGGGGAGAAGAAATTTACTTTTCAATTCCTTTAAGCATGCCTGAAGAGAATGCAAAAAGCTCAGTGTCGTTAGGGGATGTTGCGTACTGGCCCGAGGGTCAGTGTTTTTGTGTTTTTTTTGGCAAAACCCCTCTCACCTCAACATTAGATGAAATCAAACCTGCTTCACCAGTCAATGTATTTGGTAAGGTTTTGGGAGATTTAGAAAACCTTAAGCTTGTTAAACCAGGTATTATCGTCCAATTAGAACGAATCTGATTGTCAGGGAGAGTTGTAAGATTCAGAAGGAAAAAGACATGATTTCTAATGGAAACTTATCTCAAACCTTAACTCTAAAGGATGGTCGAATACTAGGGTATGCAGAAGTAGGAACACCAGGCAACCAAGCGTTGTTCTGGTTTCATGGAGGTGGAGTTCGAGGTTTGAAATAGGATTTGTTGAACTTCTGATGGAAGGTTTTGGGAGGTTTAGAGAGCCTTAAGCTTGTTAAACCTAGTGATATCGTCATCTTAGTCCGAATGGAATGAATAAATTCAGGTTTTCCATCTTTTGTTACATTAACTGAAATAACTCCTTATTTATTCAGAAAATGTAACAAGCCGTTGCCATAGAGTAGGCCAGATGAATATGATGAATAGGGGTATACTGAGTATTGGAGCGAAAAAAAACATTGATATTTCACCCCCTTTCTCAATGGTGTTTATGATTGCGAGAGGCATTCCGCCTAAAATCGCTAAAATTGTTGCTCCAAGGCCTACAAATCTGACCCATTCTTTCTTGTGAAAGAGTAGAATCCCTACTGTTGTTGCAGCATATCCAAAAGCTGCAACCCAGTTTATTCTTTGTGAAATTACGTAAATGGGGCCACCACCAACCATTCTACCTTCTATTACATCAAAAATGTGTTTTGTTGATGCTACTCCATTCATAAAGCTCATAACGAATCCAATGCCGACAATCAAAGCTAAAATAGTGCTAGACCAAATGATTTCACCCACAAATCTAAGCAAACCGAAGTAAATGAGTAGATTGGGTATGAAAATTAACAAAAAGACTGGTGGTTGTCCGACTGTGATAGCAGGAATGAATGGCCAGAAACTCGCCTGTAAGGAAATGACATTTGCAATAACTGCTAATGAAAAAGCCCATTCAGTATCGGAATAGAAACCTACAGCACTCACAGCATATAGAACTCCACCAATAATCGCCAGATCTCCAACAATAGGAAGAAAAATAATCGCAATAGCATCAGTACCAACACCCCCTTGGGATGGCGGAGGGAGCATAGCTGCTTGTAAAGGTTCATACGATAAAATAAAAAGGATCCATGTTCCTAAAATGCCAAGTACGGCACCAATCAAGGTCAATACAGTTCCTAAGTATTTCTTTTGAACTTCTGTTGTCTTTGTAATCATCATTCGTTCTCTCAGTTTAGTATCTTTTGTCGATTCTCTATACTTGCGTAAATATCCATTTAATTAAATCTTACTTATTTCTAAAAGCATTGCAGATAATAGTAGCAAAACAAATCCAATTAAAATCATATATAGATCACTATACTTCCATCTTGATCGAGGCGAGGATTTTCTTTTCTTTATTTGCTGTACCTGACGATCAATCGATTCCTCAAGTTCTCTCATCTGAATGTGACCCCCCCATATTTGAGTCTTCCTACTCACATTCCCACAACCAGTCTTACCTAGTTGAGAAAGTGTTCCAAGAATAATTTCAATCAAACCTATCATTGGTAAAATCTCCAGAATTTCGTTGAATATATTCTTGTCATCTGTAATTAGCATCAGGAGAATAGAAATTGAAAAAACCACAGTAAGAATAACAATATGTATTGCAACAATAATGTATAAAGGGAATAAAATCTCGGAAAGCCGTATTTTTGATTCTTCTGTGATCTCAATCCTTGTCAAGCAACATACATCCACATCTACAAATAAGCACAAATCATTGCATCATTTTATTATCCTTCTTCGTAATTAAGACCGATTCCACTATTTCAGTAACATCTTTTGTATGGAGAGGGATAGATTTCCTTCGGGAAGTGAGATGAAAATTCATTTGACACTGTGGACAAGCTGTGACTAAGATATCAGCATTAGTCGGGATAAAATCCTCCTTCAATCTTGTATGGGTAGATTCCATACTTACCTGATGATTGAATGTCCAAAGCCCTCCTCCACCTCCACAACATCGAGCCTGATCTCTGTTAAATGGCATCTCAACGAGGTTAAGATCAGGAATAGCATTCAGTACATTTCTGGGTGGATCATAGACTTTACTATGTCTTCCTAAGGAACAGGGATCGTGGTAAGTAATATCTGTCGTGAGAGCTTTCAATTCCAATTCATTTTTTCTTATCAATTCTTCAATGAATTGTGTTGAGTGAATTGTTTCACAAGGTAAGTCGACTTCGAGAATTTCAGGATATAACCTGGTAAAAGTATAATAACATCCAGCACAAGGGGTAATTAGAGCCTCGGCCTTTGATTTCTCAATCTTCTTAATGAGGTCATTTGCAGCTTGTTTTGCTTCATCCCATAATCCTGCTGCTAGTAAAGCATAACCACAACATCCTTCATCTTTTCCTAACATTGTAAAATTAACTGCAGTTTGGTCTAAGATGTTATATAGAGCTTTAGCAGTATTTGGAGTACGATTCGCTACGACACAGCCAACGAAATAGAGATAATCTGCTTTCTCTGGTAATTTTGTGATTGACACATTTTTCATCCATGCTAGACGCCGATCAACTGGTGTTGCGCTAGGATCTCCATGTTCTAAGATGTTTTTAGCTGTTGTTTGGAATACATGTGGAACCATGTTATTTTCTACGATATTACGTCTCATTTGTACAATTGCCTCATGAAGATCCACATTCTGAAAGCATTCCCCAAAACAACGCCCACACTTGCTACAAGTATATAAAACATCTACAATCTTGTTGGAAAGAGGTAATTCTCCCTTCATTACTCCTTTGATTAATAATCCTCGTCCTCTTGCCGACCATGTTTCTATTCCAGCGAAGGAAGGAGTGACTGTACAATAATCGCTACAGATGGAAGATTGGAGACATGTGTTTGCGTACTTTTCCGAAAATAGTGTCTGCACTGCTAAAGTTAAATTCCGGGAGGTTCCATATCCTGATTGATGCAGTTTAGATAAAGTTGCTATCGTAGGTGACTTTTTTCTAACATTTTTCTCGGTACCGTCGAGAGAGGCAATCTTTACATCATCTAACAAAAGTAAGGTTGAGGAGGAGTTCTTAAAAGAAGATGAAGAGCTTTCTCCCCTATGAATTAGGATGACATTCTCTTTTTTGGCTAATTCTATTATTTTCTCTTTTTGATCTGCAGAATACACTTTGACTACTATATCAGGCATTGGATATGCCTGATCCATGAAAATTTTTTCAAATGAATAAACGTAACGGTCTTCTAAGTCGGTTAGGACATGAATTTTCTCTGAGGTCTGTCTTAGCTGTTCAATGAGTGTTTTCTGCGATACCATGTTAGTGAAGCTTGTGAGTAGAAGGTTTTTATTAATTTCCTGAATTCATTGTGAAAACCAGTGGATAACTCTCGATTCATGAATAAGTTTGAAAAATTCCTTGATTGAAAATTTTGAGGGGATTTCAAACTATTCTATAGTTGTAAAGGAATGCTACTTTGAATAAAGGTGATAGTAAATTGGCAAATGATTTAATTCTGGTAGAGAAAAGTAATGACATTGGTAAAATAACATTTAACAATGGGGATTGGAATATTTTAAACATTGCAATGATGAAGCAAATTAACGAAGCACTAGAGGACTTCTTGAAGGACGAGTCTCTTAAAGCAGTCGTGATTAACCATACTGGAAGATCCTTTTCCGCAGGAGTCGATGTGGGTGAACACATGGGTGACTTAGCTCCAAAAATGCTGAAAGAATTTCATGAGATGTTCAAAAAGCTAAATCGATTTAATTGTCCCACGATTGCAAGTGTCAAAGGAGCTGCTCTCGGTGGTGGATGTGAAGTAGCCGTATTTTGCGATATTGTGCTTGCTTCAGAGAAGGCAAAATTTGGCCAACCTGAAATCAAAGTAGGTGTTTTTCCACCTATATCAGTAATTATTTTTCCCTATCTCATAGGTCATAAGAAAGCTTATGAGCTTCTCCTTCAGGGAGAGACTATCAGCGCTATAGAGGCCCATCGGCTTGGACTAGTCAATCATGTGTTTCCAATTGATTCGTATGACCAGGAAGTCTCTCAATTTCTTGATCGTTTTAATAATTTGAGTACAGTTGTGTTGCACCATACAAAAAAAGCAATACGTTTAGGAATGGTAGACGATTTTGATGCTCAGATTGATAAAGTCGAAGAATATTACCTGAATGAACTGATGAAAACCCATGATGCGAATGAGGGGTTGAAAGCGTTCGTGGAAAAACGGGCTCCCGAATGGAAAAATCAATAAGTGTAGATTTTGATTCATGGGAGATTTTATTAAACAAGACCATGAGTTCACTTTCAGAATACCATGTCTTATCATTAACTCTCCGATTGGTACGTGTTACTCAGTGAAATATCCAAAAATTTCCACATTAATGAATCTAGGGAAATTCGATGAAGCTCTTCAGATGATTGAAGACTTACCCTCAGAGGACTATATAGAGGGATTAATTTTAAAGGGTAGGATATTAGTAAGGAAAGGAGAATTTAATGAAGCTTTTGAAGTCGCACAACGAGCCCTTTCTCAAATTAAATCCTCCCTACAAAGACTAAAGGCCTTCATAATTCAGGGTTATGTTTTTGCTCATCTCCGAAAACCGATTCAATTAACATCTAAGATTGGCGAGATAGAAGAAATAATATCTCAATTAGATGCCTATTCTGAAATCCAAGAGAGTTTAGGTGCATTAGCGTTCTTAAAGGGTTGGATGTATTTTTTTCAAGGTGATGGTGAAAAATCAGTAGACAGTTTGAGAAAAAGCTTAGAAATTCACGAAAATCTTGATAATCCCCTGAATGTTATTGATTCTTTGATGTTTCTTGCTGCTTTTCATCATGTGTTCTCAATTGGAGATTATAAGCTTAGAAATGATTATGCTCAAAGGAGTTTGTCTCTTGGTCTTGAATTAAAAAATACTATGTTTGTAGCGTGGGCTCATATCGCGATTGGTTACGCTCATTGGAAAGTCAATACTGACGTAACACTGTTGCATTTCGAAAAAGCAATGAAATTAAACCAAGAACTTGAGAATAAGTATATGTCTGGAGTTCTGTTTTTAGATATTGGTATACTCCACATAGGTAGGGAGAATTATGATCTGGCTTTGGATTATCTTGGAAAAAGTGCTGAAATATTCAAGCAACTTGGGAGTCCATCTTATTCTATCACTTTGTCTCTAATTGGTGATATTTATCAGGCAAAAGGAGATTTAGAGAAAGCATTGGATTTGTATCAGAAAACCTTAGAAGAATTTGAGTCCTCTGGTAACATTGTACGTGTAATTAGTATTCTAATAGGAATAGGCCAGATCCATTTCATGAGAGGGGATTTAAAACTTGCAACAGAAAGCTTTAAGCAAAGTCTAAGCAAAGCAAAAGAATCAAATTATAAGAGCTCAATCGCAGTGTCATTGGAATGGTTAGCATATGTTCATATCCATCAAGGGGAGCTTGAAAAAGCTTTGATAAAGAAAAATCAGAGCTTGAAGCTTTTTAAAGAATTAGAGGATCATAAAGGAATTGCCTTTAGTTATCGGAGATTTGGAGACCTATTCAGACTTCGTGGAGATTACTCACAAGCAATTCAATATTATGAGGATGGGATTCGACTTCTAACCGAGACAACCACAGGAGATGAAAAAGAGCTTGCTGGCGTAGTTTCTTCGGTACTCGTGCAACTATCCCTAATTGCGGAAGATCTAAGTGAACCAGATAAGGCGAAAGATTATTTGCAAAAATTGCGCGAATTACGGCAATCGAGTGAGTATTCTTATGTGAAACTCCGCACACGGTTTATTGAAGCTTTAGTCCTCAAGATGAGTAAAAGAGGGGTAATGAAATTACAAGCTATTGAAGAATTTCAGAGCATTGTAAACGAACCTGTTCTTGACTTCAAGATAACTTTATACGCCACGATTTTTCTCTGTGAACTTCTTATTCTAGAGCTAAAGATTTCAGATTCCGCAGAAGAGCTTTTCTTGGAAATTATTGACCTTTCAGACAGATTTTATGATAAAGCACAGACTCAGAAGTCTCCATTCTTTGTAGTAATAGCCCTTATCTTGAAGTCAAAGATTTCTTTAGTTAGAGGTGAGATCGAAGAAGCTAATAGCTTCCTTACTAGAGCTGAAGAAATAGCTGATCGAAAGAAGTTTCTCTCCTTATCCAAGAATATTAGAACGGAACAAGAGGTTATCAGATCGGAAATGGATAAGTGGCATGAATTGACTCAACGGAATGCACCGTTGAAAGAGCGAATCGAACAAGCCCAGGTGTTGAATTATCTTCAAGAGGCTAAAAAACTCCAAGAAGCCTGGACAAGTCCCAAACTTGATCTTAGCTAAAAATCTATTAACAAGGCTAATAGCATGATCTTGTCGCAAGAATTAAAAATTAGACTCAAATATACAACAAATTAAGGGATAAACATGAAAGCGGCTGTTTTTGAAAAAGTAAATACCCCAATGAAAATTGATGAAAATTATCCTTCTCCTGAGATTTCTGGAAAATCAGGTCAAGTGATATTAGATATTGAGGCGTGTGGCGTATGTCACACAGATTTGGGTTTTCTAGATCATGGTGTTCCAACTGGAAAATCCCCACCTTTGATTTTAGGACATGAGATGTCAGGAACTATACGAGAAATGAGTGATGATGTCACCTCCTTCAAAAAGGATGATCATGTTCTTGTTCCTGCAGTGATATCCTGTGGTAACTGTTTCTATTGCAGAACTGGACGTGAAAACATATGTACAAATCAGACGTTCTTTGGAAGCAATGTCGATGGAGGTTTTGCAGAGCAGATAATGGTTCCAGCAAAAGACATTTTTCATCTACCTTCAGAAATTCCTTTAGAAGAGGGGTGTATCATTTCAGATGCAGTTTCAACTCCGTACCATGCTGTTAAGAATCGTGGGCAAGTAAGACCAGGAGACTGGGTAGTTGTCATTGGTTGTGGAGGAATAGGTTCAAATGTTGTGCAGAATGTTAAAGCGGCTGGTGGGTTAGCTATTGCTGTTGACATTGTTCCTGAAAAGTTAGAGGTTGCAAAACAGCTTGGAGCTGTCGAAACAATACTAGCTAAAGACTTGGACAAAAAAGCTATTGTCAGTGCTATTAGAAAAATTACTGGGGGTGGAGCAGATGTTGCTTTTGAGGCAATAGGAAATCCTGCAACTTTTGCACAAGCTTTCGATAGTTTGAGGAAAGGAGGACGACTTGTAGCCGTTGGATATTCTCCCAAGCGGTGGGATGGATTTAATGTTGGTCGTGTAATGTTTTATGAAATGGAACTGGTCGGAAGCTTAGGGTGCCGTACTGTCGATTATCCACGCATAATTGAGTTAGTTAAAAATAAAATTTTAGTCGTTGAACCGTTAGTAACAGCGAAATATCCTCTTGCTGAAATCAATGAGGCTTTTGATGTTTTACGCAGTGGTGAGGGTATTCGTACGATTATTTTGTGTCAAAAATAGCTATAAAGCCAGAAAAACAAGAAATGGTTGACTACTTTGCCAAAAACTGAAAACGAATTGTCTCAATTAACAGGAGAAATAAAGCGTTTCGCCCAAAATAATAAGCTCTCATTAGTTTACCAGTTTGGTTCACAAGTCTCCAAAACAAACACTAATTTCAAAAGTGACTATGACTTTGCTCTCTTACTCGATGATAAGATTAGCTCTCTTTCTACCTCCGTCTTTTTTAAGGCTTCTCTCATCAGTAGATTAGAACGATTATTAAAAATAACTCCAATAGATCTTGTAATTTTAAATATAGCTCCTCCAATTCTATCTTATGATATAATTAAGCTTGGAATTCTTTTATACAAAAAAAATGATGCGATTCGATCAGATTTTGAAGCGAAAACAGTACGATCTTATCTCGATTTTAAATTCCATAATGATTTGTTTAACTTCCTATATTTAAACAGTCTAAAAGTCAATGGTGTTTTGTGACCATGATTCCAGATAAAATAGTGAAACGAATTAGTTTAATTCAAGAATATTACCAGATTCTAGAAAAAAAACTAAGGAATTGAATTATAATGAAAGTAGGTATAATCGGAATTGGCCATAGTAAATTCGGGAGACGGGATGATGTAACCGTTCAAGAGCTTGCTTACGAGCCATTTGTAGAGGCTCTTAATGATTCAGGGATTCAACGTGAAGATATTAATGCAACGATTATTGGTGGCTCTCCTGTTTACATGACCCAACGCAGCATCTCTGGACCAGTCACCGAGTACCTTGGTTTAAATCCACAACCAGTTTGGTTAACAGAAGCTGCCTGTAGTAGCTCTGCAGTAGCTCTTCGGACTGCATATGCTCTAATTAAATCTGAAATGCATGAAATTGTCTTGGTGCTTGGGGTTCAGAAGATGCTGGAAAATCCAACTAGTGAAATCCTGAAAATCATGGGACGGAGTGGTGACGTCCAGTGGGAAGCTCCTTATGGGACAACATTTGCAAATTACTATGGGATGTATGCTACTAGTCACATGGCAAAATATGGTACTACTTCAGAACAACTTGCTGCAGTAGCAGTAAAAAATCATTATTATGGGGCAATGAACCCGCTTGCCATGTTTCAGAAGGAAATCACGCTTCAAAAAGCATTAGAATCGAGAATTATCGCTTCTCCGTTACATCTGTTTGATTGTTGTGCGAACGCTGATGGTTCTGCAGCGTTGATTGTAGCAAATGAAGAGAAAGCAAAACAACTCTCTGATACACCCATTTGGGTTTCTGGTCTTGGTGCTGCAACTGCTCCTTTCTCACTCCTTACTCGACCAGAACTTAGCACGTTATCAAGTGCTGTTGAGGCATCAAGAATAGCATATATACAAGCGAAGGTCGAACCAAGTAATATCGATGTTGCGGAGGTTCATGACTGTTTCACTATTGCAGAAATCATGGCATACGAGGATTTAGGTTTCACTGAGAGAGGTAAGGGGGGTAAGTTTGCGGAGGAAGGTGAGACGTATGTTGGAGGTACAATTCCAGTAAATGTTGATGGAGGTTTGAAAGCTAAGGGTCATCCTGTTGGAGCGACTGGTTGTTCACAGGTTTATGGAATTGTCAAACAACTTAGAGGCGAAGCGGGTAAGAGTCAGGTTGACGGAGCAGAAATAGGATTAACACATAATGTCGGCGGTCATGGGCAATATTGTGTTGTACATCTTTTTTCGAGGTGATAAAATGAAACAATTCGGTTACCGAGACTATATTTCTCAATCAAAGGTTGGAGAACGACTTATAAAAGCTTTAAGAGAAGGAAAGCTAGAAGGAACAAAGTGTACGCAATGTTCTACCCTCTATTATCCTCCTAGGGCAAACTGCAAGGAATGTTTAACGGATGAGTTTATTGAACCAGCGGAGTTTTCAGGAGAAGGAAAAATTTTGTCATTTTCCGAAGTTCATGTAGCTCCTGCTGGATTTGAGCAATTTGTGCCTTATTGTACAGCTGTTGTTAATTTAACGGAGGGTGGACGAGTAGTGGCTTGGGTAGATGACATGACTGAACCCCT
>JAEOTU010000109.1 GCA_016839665.1 Candidatus Hodarchaeota archaeon | reverse complement strand
TTTACGATCATGTAAGGTGTTATCATGTTAACATTCAAGGAAAAAGTCAGTTACGGTATCGGTCGCCTCGGATCCTCTATCACGATCGACTTGGCTGACCTTTTTACTGGTTTTGTATATTATACCTTTTTTGGGCTACAGGAAAATCCATTCTTAGCCTTCTTAGGGGTTGCGATTGGAAAAATAGTAATTGGATTTACTCAGTTTTCTGCTGGATATATTTCAGACCGAACTCAGACTCGTTGGGGTCGCAGACGTCCTTTTGTAATAATTGGTGCACCGTTGTTGGCTATTTGTTTCTTCCTCCTTTATTCCCCCCACCTAATTATTGGATCAGTTGATGATCCGATGATTATATTTGGATACCTATTAGTTTTCAATGCTTTATATCAGGCGTTGTATGGATTACTGACAACACCTTTTCAATCATGGATGCCTGAAATCACCTTAGAAGAAGAACGACTGGAAATTAGTGGGTATCAAAATACTGTTAATCTATTCGCCTTTATTATTGGTGCTGGCTCGGCATTTTTACTACCCGCTCTATTAGATGAATCACCTGAAGGGATTGTTGATTTGAATGCTCTTAATTCTTTACTTCCATTTTTAACAAATGGAATATTACTTACCATGTTCATAGTATTATTTGCTCTTATGGTCATAATCTTCTATATACCCTCTCTCGTTGTTATCCGAGCTAAGGAAATCTTCATCCCTCAGCCAAATATGCGAGAGGAGTTAAATGTTGTATTTTCAAATAGGAACTATATTTGGTGGACGATTTCACGAGGATTCCTCTCCGTAGCCTTAAGTATGACCATGGGTATTGTCCTTATTTGGATCGATGAAGCCCTTGGTTTTGGAACTCTTGAGTACTTATTATTTGGCTTGACATTGTTAGTAACAATCTTTTGTGGTTTCATATTTTGGGGAAAATATGCCAATAAAAACGGAAAAACCAAGAGTTTTAATTACGCCATGATCTGGGGAGCTCTTTGGTTGCCATTCACATTAGTTGTTGGCCAGATTGACCCTGTATCCCAGATTATTCCAATTCTTCTCCAAGCCATTCTCTTTGTTATTTTAGTTGGTATCGGACTTTCAGGCTTTTATTTGCTACCTTATGCTATTGTAGCTGATATAGCTGAAGATGATGAAAGAAAAACCGGGGAGTCTCGTGCAGGGATGTATTACGGTTTTGAATCGATACCGCTAAATCTCTTCCAGTTCTTCGGTTACTTAATTGTGGGGATAATTTTAGAAGAAGAATCGCCCATTTTACCTGGGATAACAGAGGGGATATCTAATTTATTGGGAACTGGTTGGGGTTTAACTTTTTGGGGACCGATTGCTGTCGTCTTCATTTTAATCTCGGTCTTGATTTTCTGGAGAAAAGTGGATGCTGATCCATTAAGAGAGTAATGATTTCATAAAAGAGATTTTTCCTCTTTTTTTTCTTTTTTTTACTATTATCTGAATTAGATCCTAAAAATACAGCCCGATTTTGTGGATATCTAATGGATTAAAAATTAATGAGAATTAAGGCTTGAATGAACCCAAAACACCAAAGCATTACCTCTCATAGGAGATAGAGGTTTATATGATTGACATTAAAGTCTTCCGAGAAAATCCTCAAATTATTCGAGAATCCGAAAAAAAACGCTTTAAAGATCCCACTCGAGTAGATGAAGTTATTTCTCAAGATTCTAAATGGCGTTCGCTTTTGCAGCAGGTGAATGAACTTCGTAAAGAACGAAACCAGATTAGCCGGCAGATAGGACCCATGAAAAAGAAAGGGGAGGACATTGAATCACTAAAAAATCGGGTAAACCAACTAAAAACGGAAATTGCTAACTTTGAAAAACTAGCAGCGAATGCTTTACAGGAAAGAGACAAGATCCGTTATAATATTGGGAATATCTTATTACATGGGGTTCCAATTGCTGAGACAGAAGAAGGGGACGTAACTATGCGTGAATGGGGAGAGAAAATTCAATTTAATTTTCCAGTAAAAAGCCATACTGAATTAGTTGAATCCCTTGGCCTCGCAAATATTGAAAAGGCCGCCGATGTCAGTGGAGCGAGAACGTTTTTCCTAACAAATCAAATGGTTTATTTGAATCTGGCTCTCATTCAGTTTGCACTGGATTTTCTGGTTAATGAATGTGATTTTATTCCTTTTTGGCCTCCACCCTTTATGCGTCGTGAGTCAATGCAAGGAGCAAGTGAATTGGATGATTTTGAGGAAACATTGTACAATGATCCGAAAGAAAATGTGTTTTTCATTGCAACCTCGGAACAACCACTTGCAGCATTCCATATGAACGAACTAATTGATGTAGACACGTTACCACGGAAGTACTGTGGCATTTCTCAGTGTTATCGTCGTGAAGCTGGATCCCACGGCAAAGATACGAAGGGAATTTTCCGCGTCCATCATTTCAACAAGGTAGAACAGTTTGTCTTTGCCCATCCTGAAGCTTCCGAAGAAATACAAGAAAAAATGATTGGGAATGCAGAAGAATTGTTCAGACGATTAGAAATACCCCATCGCATTGTGAATATTGCTTCAGGAGAATTGAATGCCAATGCAGCAAAGAAATATGATCTTGAAGCGTGGTTCCCTGCTCAAAAAAAATATCGAGAATTAGTCTCCTGTTCGAATGTTACTGATTATCAAGCTAGGAAACTCAATATTACTTATGGCAAAGCAGGTGGGGACAAAGATTTTCTCCACACATTGAACTCCACAGCCATTGCAACGGAAAGAACACTTTGTGCCCTCTTGGAAAACTATCAGCAAGAAAATGGATCAGTGAATATTCCCAAGGCTCTCCAACCCTATATGAAAGGACTAACAGAGATTAACCCTCTCTAGGTGTATTCTAATTTGGGGACTTCTATAAGAAAACTTCTCATGTCCATATTTCTCTTGACTAAACATTCTTCCTAGATATTGCTAAAGTGTTTATTACCTCATAAAATCTAGACTACTGTGTTAAAATGTTGCTCTTCTTAAGAGCGGATGCTTGGTCTTAAGAACTAAAATAGATGTCCTGTGTATAATGAGTATCTTTATTCGATTTGATAACTTTTTATACTTAGTTATACGCGTATGACTCAGGTGAATCTAATGCCAATAGTTATTAAGAAAGCCGATGAATTAGTCTATAGTCGTTTTAAAGCGAAAGCATTTGAAAAAGGGTTACGAATTGGAGAAGCAATTACAGAGGCTATGGACTACTGGCTAGAGCTGAAAAATAAAGAAGATTTCAACCAGATAATGGAGAATCGTAATGAAATTGCTTTCCGTAGAATCTTTCCCAACTTATTAAATCAAAATGAAGGAAACTGGGGATTAATTTCTAACGGGGACTTAGTAGATGTTTATAAAACAAAATTCGAATGTTTTGATGCAATCAAAGAGAAAAATTTGATCCAAACTCACAACCTGGTTTTTCCAATTGAAAAAATTGCCTCAAGACACTCAAGGTTCGGACCCTACAGGAGAGTTTCCCGTGAAACAGAAATATAGTTCGGTTAAATTCTCTGTTACACCTGCTCCCGTTATTAAGATAGGATTGGGTACTCCAATCACGAGTAGAGAGAATTTGAAATACTATAATGCATTAATCGATACGGGTTATGATGGTACTGTTCTTATTTCCTATGAAATTTTCACAGAGCTGAAATTAATGGCATTTAAGATTCCTAATGATTTAACTCCAACAGCTGAATTTATTTCTGGAGACAAAGTCGCTATTAAATCCGCAGAAGGAACTTTACATGTGGTGGATTTAGATCTGGAGTTTGTTCTTAACATCGACGCAATGTCAGAGATTCACGAGATACTTATTGGTAGGCAAATTTTGGAAGAGATATACCTATCCCTAGAAGGACCTGAGAAAGAATTATTGATTACAATGACAAAACAAGAATTAAGAGAGCAGCTATGAAGAAACATTGACTATTTTCAAAAAATTCAATGATTTTTAAAAATTAAAACTCAGGTTTGTAGGTAATAATTCTTATTAACTAGTTTGTCAAAATGACATGGGATCCTAAATGCTTTCTGTACCTCGGATAGAAGTTGATCTTAAAGTATGTGGAGAGAAATCCTGCATAGCAGGGACAAGACTAGCTGTTTCCATCAATCTCGAATGGATTGAGAATGGCGAAACATTTACTGATATCTTTGAAGCTTATCCCTTTATATCAGAGGCCGATATCCAAGCAGCAGTTAGGTATGCACAAAGCTACAGTCCCCATAGATACACCCACTCCTACAACGACAACAACTGAACCAGCAATAACGACAACCCACCCGACAACTACCAAACTCCCTACATTAACCGTTGACGCTCCTGCACCAGGATGGATGTTCACTATTCTTCTTTTGGTCTTTATTACTGTAATAAGAGCGAAAAGAAAAGCAAGATGAGTGATTAAAAACTCCCAATGAATTTGTTAATAGCAATTCATAGATCAATGTACATTGATTTAATTACACCATTCTGTGAGGCCCTTTTTTTTGGGAGAGAACATTCTCTGCTTATGTCACAAGAGATTGATTTAGCAATATTTAAAAATTTCAGATCAATTTAATTTTAACTGCATATTTTTACCCTGAAGGAAACAAAAAATTACGATTAAGATAAGGAGACTAGAAGGATGAGAAAGATAAGAACGTTACTATTTCTGATACTTACATTAATTATGTTTTTTACACCATTTCAAGCTTTCACTGGTTATATAGCAACTGATGAAAAATCTATATCTTCACAGGATTTTTCATTAGGAATCAAAGCTTTGAGAGGAGGTTTTGGTGGAGATGTGGCTCCTTCTACAACATTTAGACCTGAATCAATTCTAAAAACTGGTCAATTTCAATCCAGTTCAGCAGCTCCCCATCACTCTCAACCTTTAGCCTCTATTGCGAGAATAATGAATATTGTGGCTCATGATCCTATCTATATTGATGAATATGCTGATTTTGGTCCTGTCAGCTCTCGGGGTGATGGATCTTCTGGAAATCCTTTCATAATTGAGAACTATGACATAACTAATGACACGGTAGCTCATCTAATAGAAATTTATAACACAACTGCTCATTTTATAATTAATAACACCCTTCTAAATGGTTTAAACTCCTCATCGTCTGGTATTCAATTAGTAAACGTGACAAACGGATTTATTAAAGATAACATAATAGCAAACACAACTGCAGATGGTATTAGGCTAGAAAATGTGTGGAATAACATTGTTCATAATAATTCTATAAACACCAATAGCTCTTGGTGTGCTATTGCTCTGTACGACTCCAAGAATAATACAATCTCGAAAAATTTCCTATATAATAATAGGTATGGCATTGGTTTAGATTCCCTTGCATTCAACGATACTCTGATGAATAATACCATCTTCAACAATTCCGAAAGCGGCATTTCCCTTGGTGGTTCAAATCACACCCTCATGGGTAACACAATGTTTAACAACGCCTTTCTTGGTTTAGCTATGGGTACTTCTGGTAATAATACTGTTTATAATAACACTTTTTTTAACAATGCTGAAGCTGGTATTAGACTGTATTCAATGGATAACAATCTAACCACTAATACGATTTACAATAACAGGTTTGGTATTTACCTAGGAACCCCTGCTAATAATAATACAATTTGCAGTAATACAATCTACAACAATACTGATGAAGGTATTAGACTAGCTTCTGCTAATGATAATATGATTGCAAATAATGCTATCTTTAGCAATGCCTATGGGATTTCATTATTGGGAACTGCTTATGATAATATTATCGAATGGAATGAGTTTTTAGATAACAATTATAGCCCAACCTCCCAATCTTCTGATGATGGTTCAACTAATACCTTCCAATATAATTATTGGAATGATTGGACCACTCCTGATAATAATAACGATGGATTTGTTGATAATCCATATGCTATTGATGGATCTACTGGTAATTTCGACCCCTTTCCTCGTACTCACCCTTATTTATTCCATGATCCTATCTATATTGATGATAATGCAGATTTCCCAGCTGTAGGCTTTTCTGGCAAAGGTACTAAAGCTGAGCCATATGTGTTCGAGGGTTATTTCATCATCAATTCCACCCAGACTCTAATCCATATTCAAGAAACATCAGCATATTTTGAAATCAAAAATTGCTTATTGAGTGCAAATGCTAGCGGACATCCTGGTGTCTATCTCTGGAATGTGGAAAACGGGACGGTTCGCGACACCACAATCTTTAATTGCACAGATGGTATAAAGCTGGATTCTACGTGTAAAAATAACACTCTAGTGGGTAATACGCTTTATAATAACTCCCATTATGCTATTTATGTTGTTGACTCCAATAGAACTGATATCTTTGATAACACCATTTTTAATCAGACTTATGATGGTATAGTCCTAGGTAATGCAAATAATAATACTCTTTCTGGGAATACCATCTCCCATACTAGATATGGTATCGCATTAAGTAATCTCTGCAATTTTAATACTATTCACGACAATATTGTCAAGAACAATAGCGATTATGGTATGTACCTTTATTCCTCCTGCAATAATACTTGTTCCAGCAATATCATCTACAGCAACAAAGGAGACGGTATTTACCTGTGGTACTCCAGTAATAATACCCTCTCTAGTAATACGATCTACAACAACTCCAATTGGGGTATTCGCCTGTCTGTCTCCAGTAATAGTACCCTCTCCAGCAATACGATCTACAACAATAACGATGGCGGCATTGTAGTGTCTTCCGCCCGTAATAATACCCTCTCTAGTAATACGATCTACAACAATGACGGTGATAGCTTTTTACTCTCTAACTCCCATAATAATACTATTTCCAGCAACACGATCTATGACAACCACGGTTATGGTATTGAACTGTTTTCCTCCCATAATAATACCATTTCCAGCAATACGATCTACGACCACCCCAGTTATGGCATCGGACTGTGGTCCTCCAGTAAGAATAACAACATTTTCAACAACACAATCTACAACAACTACAATCCTGGCCTTAACCTGCTTTCCTCCAGTAATAATACCATTTCTAACAATACCATCCACAGCAATGACGATGAGGGGATTAACCTGCTTTCCTCCAGTAATATTACCATTTTTAACAACACAATCTACAATAACTACGATGATGGTATTTCGCTGACTTCCTCTAGTAATGTTGACATTTTCAACAATACGATCTACAACAATTCCTGGGATGGCATTTTTCTATCTTCCTCCAGTAATATTACCATTTCTAACAATACAGTATACAACAATACCGGTAATGGCATCTACCTGTGGGAATCCAGTGAGAATTCTATCTTCAACAATACGATTTATAGTAATGACGGAAATGGCATTTGGTTGTCTTCCTCCAGTAATAATAATACTATCCCCAATAATACTATCTACAAAAATGATGATAGCGGTATTGAACTTTCATACTCTGATAATAATACCATCAATGGTAATAGTATCTACAACAATTCCTATTATGGCATTTGGCTTCTTTCCTGGTGTAATAACAATTCTATTTCCAGCAACACTATCTACAACAACACCCAATCTGGAATTGCACTTCAGGAATCTCATTGTCAATCAATTTTTAACAATAGTATATTCAATCATAGTAGTAATGGCATTAGCCTTTATCGCTCAAATAATACTCTTGTTTTCAACAATACAATCTCTTATTGTGTTTGGGATGCGATTCAGTCTTCGTATTCTAGTAAGAATAGTATCTACAATAATACTGTTCAAAACGGTCTTCGTGGAATCCGCCTTGAATATACCCATGATACCACTGTCTTTGACAATTATTGCAACAACAACCAAATCGATGGAATAGCACTTGCTAATTCCTGGAATAATAGTATATATAGTAATTTTATCTTTCAAAACAAACGGAATGGCATTCAGTTTGACCCGTATTCAAACAACAACACTGTTTTTAATAATTCTATTTACAGAAACCTCAATCATGGAATTCATGTTGATATGTCCGATAATAACGAGATTAGCAACAATTCAATTTACAATAATTCTTGGAGTGGTATTAGTGTTGATTCAACCGTTTTTGGATTCTTATCTAACAGCAATAAACTCGATAATAATACCATTTACAATAACACCAACGAGGGTATAAATTTAGGTGAATCCAATAGCTGTATGATTTCGGGAAATGTAATCTACAACAATGGTTGGAATGGCATTAAGACATTCTTATCTAAGAATAATAGTTTTGTTAATAACACAATCTATTCAAACTCATATGGCATCCATCTGAGCTCCTCTAGCAATAACTCCATCATAAACAATACCATTGACAATAACATAGAGAGAGGTGTTAGTTTGGAGTTCGCTAGCAATAATAATACAGTTTTTGGAAACCTCATTTCAAACCATGGCTACTGCGATATTACAATTATTGATTCCCGAGAAAATGCCATTCTGTTCAACAGAATTCACACCTCTACCCAGTATGGTATCTTAATCGATTCAGATGCAGTAAACAACGTTATCGCGTGGAACGATTTCATTGACAATGGTGGTGTATCTTCTCAAGCGCTAGATGATGGCGTAGGTAACACGTTTGCTTATAATTATTGGAACATGTGGACTACTCCAGATACCAATGGTGATGGCTTTGTTGATAATCCATATAGTATTGATGGTACTGTTAACAATCGGGACCCTGCTCCTTTGGCTGCTCCTGCCCCCTCCAGTCCATTCCATTACCTTTCTGATCCAACTGTGATCTATCCCAACGGGGGTGAAACTCTCAGTGGAAGTGTTACAATCACTTGGTATTCAGCTATTGATTCTCTTGCCCATTCAGTAACCTATACGATCTATCTTTCTGCGAATGGTGGTACAAGTTGGATTTTACTTGGAACAACGACAGTACACGCTTTTACCTTTGATACAACTACAGTTGCTGACGGTTCCAATTATATCGTCAAAGTTCTCGCTACTTGTTCAGATAGCTTAATGAATGAAGATATTTCTGATGCTATTTTTGCTATTCAGAATGAAGGAATTACATCGACCACAACAACCACACTTCCCACAACTGCTCCCATAACAACTCCTACTGCAATAACAACTGAACCAACAATAACTACTCAACCGACAACTTCCAAACCTCCCACAATGACCGTTGATACTCCATCACTGGGATGGTTGTACGCTATTCTTCTACTGGTTGCTACTGCTATAATAAAAACGAAAAAGAAATTAAGATAAAAAAGGCCAGTAGATGTTAAGTACATCTGACCTTTAGAGTTTATACTATAAAGAAACTACTTAGAAAGATGAGTCCAGTCGCCCACCATAATGACCATCGAGTATATTTTCTCCCCTTGGTTGCGGTTTCAAGGGTTGGATCTCGGATTAACATGATCGTAGTCGCAATCAAAAGGCCTACGAGTAGAATGAAACCAATAAGAAAGACCCAATTATTTCGAAATCCTAAAAATAATAGAATCGCTCCAAAAAAGATACTAACAATATAAACTCCTCCTGAAATTCTTGCAGCCCAATGAGAACCTAATACAATGGCAACTGATCTTTTACCTGTCTTTAAATCTCCTTCAATATCCATGATGTCTTTTAATACTTCACGGCCGAGTGCTAAGAATAAAATGAACAATGAGATTATGGATACATTAAGAAAAACCCAATCGTTCATTATGCCTACAAGTATAGTCGCCATCAAAAATGGAGCAACGTATCCTATACTTACCCAAATATTCCCAATAATCCCAAATTTTTTCACTCCTAGGTTATAACCCACGCCTAATCCTATGAAGAATAACGTGATTGGAATGAATAACGGTGAAAGGCCATAGATAATAACCATAATTATGGTTATTAGAAAACCTAGAAAGTAAAAGCTAAGAAACAATATTTTAGCCATTCTCAAGGTGATTGCACCTCTTGCTAGTGGCCGATCCAACCGTTGGCTAAGAATATCATTTGAATAATCAAAATAATCATTGATAATATGAGTTCCAGCGATTAACGAGAATGGAACGATTAGTCCTATCAGTATGCCATCTAGAGGCACAATTTCATTTTGAAATAGGAATTGTAGGAAATCTTGAGGTACAAAACTTGGGTCTAATTCTTTCTCTAACACTCCATTCAATCGATAACACGCATAGCCTGCGATTAACATCACAATACTAGCGAGGAAGCATAAGCTGATACGAAGTAAATCTGAAATATCCTTTAAAACTGACATAAAACGTTACCCAATAACTTCATTGATTATTGACAACAATATTCAGTTATATTAGAGAATTTTGAAGAATCTACTATTGAATCTAACTAATGTCAACTGTCAAATTACTCTTGATAAATCTGTTGTACATCAAGAAAATCGGAATACACATCTATTCAATGGTAAAATTAAGTTAGATATATGTTGTACCCCTAACTGGAGACGGACTTTCTGATTCCAATGCCTCATTAGCTTCGTTTCGCATGGATAGAGCCATTTGTTCAATTTTTTCAGCCTGAGCAAGGATAGGTTCAATTCCTATGTCTAACGAGGGAATCAATTGGTTGAGTACCTCAATTACACGAGCAGCGGTTCGAACTTCGGGATAGTGTTGGCGAATTTCCCCTAGAATCACGATAACCTCCGAATGATTGAACCAACCCTCATTTAACAATACTGCGCTTAATCCTTTTATTACTCCATGATCTAAAAGAGGGATCTTCTTTTCGGCAAGATAGGTCCTACAGGATTCCGTCGACCCTATTCCATATACTCTATAGGGGATTTCTCTCGGACTCTGAGTATAATCACTCTTGTAACCCTCAACCGAAACGATTCGCTCAATTCCTTTGTCTTTAGACCATTGGAATATTTTTTTTCCTATTTCACGAGTAATAGGGGGGTATTGTGGGATTTCTGAAGCTAATAAGGCTATTTTCGTCTCCTGACTTGCATAAATACGAATGGGAAACTTAGGTTTAGAATAATAGACCACACAGATCGAGGGAAGTTTATTACTATCACCTACTGCGACCTGATCGAAGTCCCAGGTGTTCTGCTTTCCTGCTGATTCTAGGATAATGTTGGCTGTAATAAGTGCAAGAGCACTTATGGAAGGGAAACACTCAATGAGGGTGCCTCCGTCTAAATCAATATCAATAACATCTCTGATTTCGAATGCATCATCCATTTCAATCACCAAAATCAATCTCCCTCTGGCCTGTAGAAAAGAGCTATAATAAAGATTCCCTTTTGAGCAAAAATCAGATGATTGTCTGCATTTTGAACTCAATTGACACAAAAATAAGATTTATTCGGGTAAAAAAATAAACAGGAGGGGAATTGAACCCTTCCTAAAGAAATGATAGGCGATCGATCTCTTCTTGCATAGCCTCAAGTTTTTGTCCAGGCCTAATTCGACCTGCTTTACGGGTTTTCAGAGTTTTCTCATAAGAGGCCTCAAAATGGGAACTGGAGACTTTATAGGATGCAAAGTCGTCATCTAAGTCTTTTAAACTTGGTAAATACTCTTGAATGGCTATTAATACAGCTTCATGACATAGGGAAGCCAGATCAGCACCAGTAAAGTTCTCTGTTTTATTACTTAATACCTTTAAGTCCACATCCGACGCAAGAGGAACATTCTTTGTATGAATATTTAAAATCTCCAATCGAGCCTCTTCGTCAGGTAGGCTAATACCAATAACTTTGTCAAACCGACCTGGACGAAGGAGAGCAGGATCAATCATATCTGGACGGTTAGTAGCTGCAACAACAACAACTCCTCTGAGTTCTTCCAATCCATCCAGTTCTGTTAACAATTGGCTAATCATTCGTTCCGTTACACCCGAATCAAATGATTTACCACGAATAGGCGCGATTGAATCAATTTCATCAAAGAATATAATAGATGGAGCAGCTTGGCGTGCTTTTCGGAAGACTTCACGTATTCCTTTTTCAGACTCACCAACCCATTTAGAAAGCAATTCTGGCCCTTTTACACTGATAAAATTCGCCTGAGTCTCGTGGGCAACCGCTTTCGCTAGGAGAGTCTTTCCAGTCCCTGGAGGACCGAAAATTAGTATTCCTTTAGGTTGTTTTGCTCCCATATGATTGAAAAATTTAGGATGTTTTAGTGGAAGTTCAATACTTTGCTGAACTTCTGTTCTCTCAGCAGTCAAACCACCAATGTCTTCCCAACCAACATTAGGTACTTCAACAAAAACTTCACGCAATGCTGAAGGTTGGATCTCTAGGAGAGCTTCACGGAAGTCATCCTGGGAGACTTCTAGTTCGCTCAATATATCTGCAGGAATGGTGTCTTCTTCCAGGTTAATTTTGGGAATTACTTTACGCAACGAGTGCATTGCTGCTTCTTTTGCTAATTGCTCAAGATCGGCTCCAACAAATCCATGAGTCACTTCTGCGAGGTAATCAAGGTTCACATCTTCAGCAAGAGGCATCCCTCTTGTATGAATTAATAGAATCTCTTCTCTACCATGTCTGTTAGGGATTCCTATCTCAATCTCTCGATCAAAACGACCCCCTCGTCGAATAGCTGGATCCAAAGCATTCACGCGATTAGTTGCGCCAATTACGACAACATCTCCACGATCGCTTAATCCATCCATATTCGACAAAAGCTGAGCAACTAC
>JAEOTU010000108.1 GCA_016839665.1 Candidatus Hodarchaeota archaeon | reverse complement strand
TAACCATCAATGTCAGACTAAGAAGAACTATTGTTATTAAGCCTACCACGAATTGTAACTTGATTATTTGCTTCTTTTGTTTGATATTCATTTGAATTTCACCAATTGTTTGAATTTTCCGAGAATTTTTCGGTTTTTTATCGTTTTTCTTTCTTAATTTAATTCGTATTATTTGAAGTAAATTAGCAGTTCACGTGCAAATTTTAGATCTATCCCTTTCCATTTTGTTTCAAAGATTATTCGTAAGTTCTCTATTTCTTTGAAGCGAAATATTATGTAAGACAAAAATGTACCGATATGAAATGGGTATCCAGCCAACATGATGAGTAAAGCCTGAATGAACCATTCTTGTTGAAGCTGGTCCATATTGGCAATGGATTCCTTTTTATCCTTATAATCACGATTAATAGCTCTAATTAAATCAGAATACACTGTGTCTTGCAACCTATCTACAGCAGCAGAAAAAGAGGAAGCTTGTCCGGCAAGAGTCAAAGTGGAACCAAATCGGTAATTGATTGGGATTAATTGATTAGAAATTTCATCTGGAGTAAGATTGAGTACTTTTCCACGTAAAATCATATTCATATTAAGCAGATCGATCTCCATTCCGATTATTTTTTGAGCAACCTTTCGGTCTCTCCCATTTAGCGTAGGAATTATGAATTGCCATAATTGTTTGTAAAAAGCCTGATCCAACGCATTCTCTAGCAATAAAATGCTTTCTTGCTGTTTGTATCCAATAAATGCTGATTTCATTGCTTTAATAACCCAAGGTGTCTGGAGCTTTTGAATCAGTTCTCTAATACTTTCAATTTTTGAAATAATGATCAATTCTGTTTTTTCTTCTGGTGTAGCAATAAAAAAGTCTTCTATCGAAATTGATTCGATTTCTTTCGTGTGAATCTGACGTATTATTTGTTTGAGTGAACTAATATAAGATTTCTTCAAGTAAAATTCAATAAATTTTCGTGCTTTCTTGGGAGTATCTTTTATTAATGTAAATATTTCATTGTAAAGACTTTCATCAAGTGATTTTTCCAAATTCAATGCAAAATTGGTCGATTCTGGATCAAGGTTAGGGAATATGTTGGAATATCGTGGAAAATCTTGAAGATAAGTCAATCCTTCATTCAATGTACTAGATAGCAACCGTTCATAATCAGCCACATTTAATAGTTGTCCTTTTCGAGCTTTTATCCGGGCATTTATGAATGAATACTCCTTTGCTTCTGTTATTTGCCCGAGTCTCATAATTTAACACTCAATTCAATATATATTCCTAACTACCTGTTGTAGTAAATGATCGAGTTTCTTTAAATGGTTGAAATAAATATCCTGATCCTTGAAAGTGAATTTTTGAGAAGAATTCAACCCAACAAAGACGTAATGATTGAAGGAAAGACACTAACAGTTCCAAGGGGATGACTACAAATCCACCTAGAATCATCCCGGGGAGAAACTCAATAAGAGTGTGGGCGTTACCAGAGAACAATTGAATGAAAACTAGAGATAAAGAACCATGTACCATGGTGTAGGCGAATATTCGTGCAAATGAAATTGTATTTGAGATCATTGTGATGAGATAATCGAGTAATTCGCCTATTCCGTCCATTCCATGTCTAAAATGATAAATAGATGATAATAATAGAGGAACTATTACTAATGCAAGCGGATAACTAATGTTTAATCCGGGAATAGGAAAGACTGGTATTCCCCAATGTGTAACTCCAAGGTATTCAAATAATGTACCGATTAGACTTGTGAAATGGACATGATGCATTAGTTCTTCTTGACTTTGAGCAATGGTTTGTAACGCTCTTAAATCGAATTTTCCCTCTGTTGAAGTTAACCATAGGGTCGGATTGGGCCCAAATGTGAATACTAAAAATATCAAACCAATATAGAATAATAAAAACATACCTGGAAGAAATATGGCTTCATTCTTATCATGACTCAATGCACCAAAGAATTGAATGACTAAAGCAGATCCAATTACAACAGCCCCCAAAAAAATGGCAAGTTCTAAAAGTGCAAACTGACCTCCTTCAATCTCTGGTGAAAACCACAAAATAGGTAAGCCGACTTCCAACGCGTGATGACCTCCAAGGCCCCGAAAGCTTCCAAAAAGTAACCCAAAAGTCATCGCTGTGATACCTATTGTGACTAAAACTGAAGCACCTTTATCAAAATAAGTCTGAAGTTCAGCAAGCATGGAGTTTTTGGAATATCTCTTTGGATTTAAATAGAAACCATAAAGTCCAAAAAGGAAGACCACCAATCCGTCAATAACATCTCCAAACATGATACCAAAAAAGATAGGAATTAGAATGCTCAAAAATTTCGTAGGATCCCATTCTTTATATCCTGGAACACCAAAACCGTAAACAAGACCCTCGAATGATCGCGAGTAGAT
>JAEOTU010000107.1 GCA_016839665.1 Candidatus Hodarchaeota archaeon | reverse complement strand
CTATAAAGTTCTACTGCTCGTTCCCACGTGGGGATTATCCAATCTTGGACAATAATAAAGAGGTCAATGTCACTGTCAGGCCGCCAACGCGTAGTAGCGGATGACCCAAATAAAACAATACCCTTTAATCGTTCTGAATAATAGCTATTAAGTTGTGTTACGTGAATCTGAAGGAAAGGATGGATTTCTCTACGTGGAACTTTTTTTAGGATCTGTGGGAAAGAAGTTAACTCTTCTAGTTGTTTCAAAAGGCGGTGATAGAGTGCTCCCTGCCCTGTTAACTTGTAAACCTGTCCCTCCTTTTTTATGAGGTTGTTTTCCAGTGCTATTCGTAAGTACTTCGTGAGTGTCTTAGAATTGAATCCATGTTTCTCAAGATCAGTGAATGTTTGCGGTGTGTTAAGTTTAAAATATTTTATTATCAACCATATTTTTGGTATAATATAGGACATTAACTTTACTTTTATACACCTCGTTTTTAAGGATATGGTTTTAAAACCATATTTTTCTTCTATGAGCATACAACGTTGGATATGTTCCAGAATGTAGTACAATCGCCAATACAATGTCTATTAACTAAAATTAAATGATATTTAGAGTATATAACGAATGGATCAAAAATTATCCTTGATGATAAAAAGATTAGGATTAGAAAGTTACCAATTTAATTTTTACATTGATTTCTCTCTTCCAATCGTTTACGACTAAAGTTAGAGAAATGATACTTTAGCTTTTCCTAATTAAATATCTTTCACTTGTGGAATTACTTCTCGTCCAATAATTTCAATAGGATCTATCTTATGGGAGTCGGGCATATTGAAGATGACATGGTGAAAACCCATGTCTGCAAATTCTTTACATAAGTCAATAATTTCCGCTGTAGACATAGCATCTGGAGCTATTCTGATGGTACCAAGCACAGTCAATTCAATGTCATCATAAGAGCGTCCAATCTCATCACAGTACGTTTCTAGTCTCCTAAGTCTACTTGTCAAATGATCACGACGATTTTCATATCGTTCCCTCATCCAAATAGGGAATTCTTTCAAGGAACTACCGAATTGAAGGTTGCATGCATCAGCATATTTAGCTACCAAGCGTAACATATTATTCCCACCTCTCCATAGTCCGATTAGTATTGGTGGATGTGGTTGTGATATCGGTGCTGGATTGTTTTGTGGCCTCTCTAATTGAAAATGTTTTCCTTTGTACGGTGATGTTTCACCTCGCCACATATGTTTGGCGATTTGTAATGTTTCTTCCAGACGTTCAATGATCTCTTTGTTTGAGTAATTTGGTATCCCCATACCTCTAATTTCATCTCTTACCTGTCCCCCAGCACCAATTCCTAGATAAGCTCTGCCACCTGTTAAAACATCAAGGGTCGAGACTGTTTTCACTAACATCCCTGGAAATCGGCAAACGTTGTTTGTTACCATGATTCCAAGTTTTATTTGTGTAGTAACTGCTGCAAGATACGAAATTGTACTATAAGCTTCAAGTACTGGCGCTTCCCGAGGACCAAATGCAGCTCCTAATTGGAAAAGATGATCCATCACCCAAAGACTTGAAAAACCTTCTCGTTCAGCTGTTCTCGCCATTTGCATTAATTTTGAACTTATATTTTCTGGACTCCCTGGCCATTCAAAATGATAAATTTGTAATCCAATCTTCATCAAACAGTCTCCATGATAACCCTTTAGCTTTCAGAAGCAATTTTGTTGTAAAATTCTATGTTTTCACTTATAATTTGCCTTATTGGTAAGTGATAAGGACATTTTTCCTCACATTCCTCACATTGGTCGCACTTACTCCAGCTTTCCACCGAAGGAGGCATCCACCGATTAAGGAATTCCTCACGGGGCCATAAACGCCACATCCCTTTGGTAATCATTAGCATTTGAATATGGACACCTTGGGGACAAGGCTGACACTTCCCACACTGTCTACAAAGTGTCTTTTCTAATTGGGTATGAATAGTGTTCATCGTTTGTTGATCTTGTGGTGTAAGAGTCCATGATCCTTTAACGATTTTCACAATCTCTTCGATTTCTGAGATTTTCTCGACTCCTGGGACAGGTAGAACGGTTTCAAACTGTAATAAGTACTTAATCGCTACATTCGCGTCTTTTATACTCCCCCCGGCAAATGGTTTCATCGCTACGAAACCAACATCATGTTTTTGGGTTAATGACACCAATTCATCTGCAGGTTCGTTTCGAATGAAATTAAATGGAAATAATACAGTGTCAAAATCTCCAGAAATGATGGCTTTTTGTACAATTTCTAATGAATGGCTACTTATCCCAATATACTTTATTACCCCTGATTCTAGAGCTTCTTGGGCAGCCTCCATTGCACCGTTAGATTTAAACACTTGATCATATGCCTTAGGAGTGCTCACATTATGAAATTGCCAAATGTCTATATAATCAGTTTGTAGGTTTTTCAAACTTTTTTCTAAGCATTCTTCAGCTATTTTTCTATCTCGCCAACCTGTTTTTGTCGCTATAATTACCTGATCTCGATAATCTGTGAGTGCTTTACCTATACGTTCCTCACTGGTTCCATAAGCAATCGAAGTATCAATATAATTGATTCCTAAATCAATACAACGTTGAATCACCTTTATTGCTTCTTTCTCAGGTGGCCGTTGAATTGGTATGCCACCGATTCCAACTCTTGAAACACTAAGGTTTGTTCTACCAAGTCTGATGGTTTGCATTTCATGGATCTCCATTACTTTTTCTTGAATGCCAAAAGTACCTCAAAATCGTCGAATTCTGAGGTTAGATTTGCTAGATTAACAGCAACAGTGGAGCTAGCATAAAAACGGAAATTTACCCTTAATGGAATATGAGCCCAACCTGATTTAACACATTCTTTAGCTAGTTCAATAAGCATCTGCTTCCATGCTAATTGATTTCCTGGTCGTACCGCTGAAAATCTCAATAATATTCGCTCTTCATCCCCACTAAGAACAGAGGTACCTGGTTGAACTCTCAGAACAGCTCCAGTAGCCACTACTTGATTATTGTCAAAAATTAAAACTACTCCTCCATCTTTCAGCACTTTATTTTTGAAGTAATTTGTAGCTACTTCTCTAGTTAAAAATTGCCAATTTGGATCTACTTGGCATAGCTCAATTAGTTTTTCAAGATCTGCTGAACTTGCTATGCGGCTAATGAAAGATTGATTTTCCCAATTACAGACTTCTTCTATGTTAAAATCGTAAGAATAATAGTACAATCGTTCTTTTTCAATGAACCCTTTCCTTTGAAAAAAGCTTATCCGTTCTTCTATACCTTCAACATTAATTATCAAGGGAGCAGTGATTTCAAGAGTTTGGACTCGTTGTAATAAGTATTCCAAGACTTCATCGAAAATCTTTTCTTGAACTTCAACTGGACATGCTGGTAGAGCCCAAGGATAGCTGATATGTGTTCGACCTATATGTGAAGTTGAATCTGTAGCTTGGACATAAGCTAATGGCTCACCAGTTTCAGTCAATGCATATAGAGTCGTTTTTGGATCCTTTTTCTGATCCTTGTATCGTGCTCTGATTTCTTCACCTGACACGGGGCGTCCTGACGCTTCTGAGTAAATTTTTGCTTGCATTTCTTCGAGCCCTTGGTTTGGTTCATAGTATCGATAAACGACTTTCATAATTATTTTTCATCCTGTATTCTGTGTTTATTAAATCGGATAATAGATGGTCTTTTGATTGCATAAACACATAAATTGTTTTTCCTTTCTCCTTATGTCCGTTACAAGTTGATCAACATAACTACTCTTGAAAAAATCGTTATAAGTATAAATTGGGAAGTTAGAATGATGGCCCATTATTTCAGTCAGCATCTCAATTGCTTGCGTGTAATCTTGTCGAACTATCCGCTTCAATGAAGGGGAAAAGATAATAGACTCTAATACGCTGAAATATTCCTTTGCACGATTGTTCCATTCACCACGACCACGACGATCTAACCGATATATTATTGAGGTTGCTATCTCCTTCAGTTTAAGACCTGCGTGTGAAACAAATTGCCAGAAAACCAAAGGAAACGCATATCCAGCATGATTAAGAGTATTTGGAAGGGATTTTACTCTGTAAGCTTTTAATCCACAAAAGGCATCAGTTATTCCCAAATTAAAGCATTTGTTGATTGTTTTTGTTAATAGCATGTTTAAAACGTACCGATCTACGGGTACTTTTGTATTCTGCTTCCAAAACCGGTAGGAGAGATAGCGACTTGTGGAAACTAGATCGATATCAGAATTATAATTCAGAAAATCTAAAATCTCTCTGATACTAATAGGAGCGTGTTGTAGATCAGCGTCATATGTAATCAGAACATCATAACTTAATTTTGCCTGTTCAAATAGCGTTAGAATCGTGTTTCCATATCCACGAGGTCCATCTTCATGCCTTAGATACTGAAAGGGATACTGTTTTGATAACTTCTGATAGATATTGCGAGATTTATCTGTACTCCCATCGTCTACTAATAATACTGTTATCTCAAATTCTGAACACTCTGTGGTCAAAAAATCAAACAGAGAACGAATACACTCAGAAATATATCTCTGTTCGTTATAGAGAGGAATTCCAATTAATACTTTCATTGATTTAATTCTCCGTTTTAGCCCACTATCCTAATAAGGAAGAGTATAAAGAACGGCAATGTCTTCAATTTCATCTTGTAATTGCGCAAGATGAATTGCATTCATTGAATACCCAAAAAATAATGTGCTAATTCTTAAGGGAAGATCATCCTGTCCATGTTTGATGCAATCTTTAGCAATTTCAATTACTAACCGTTTCCATGCTTGAGGATGGTTTAGACGTGTCGCTGATGTTAAGCCAATTACTTCAAGCCCTTTGTTTTTTCCCCTTGTCAGTTTGCTGCGAATTGGAAGACCTGCAGAGACCACCTGATTGTTTTTTAGGATCAACTTGTTATGATCATTCTTTAGAAAAGAATTTTCAATGTAATATTTGGCCTCCTCAACACTAGGGAAGACATCACGCATATAATTATCCGCGTGACACACTTCAATTAATTGATCAAGATCTTTGGTTGTACCTAACCTACACGTATAAGAGGCAATTTCGTCAGTCATCTCCCAATTACTAATGTCTGACAGGTTAAAATTAACACTATTTACATAGAGATGTTCTTTTTCAACAAAACGTTTCCTCTGAAAAAAGGCAATACGGTTATCTGTTGTAGGTGTTTCAAATACGACTTCACCAGCAAGTACCTGCGGCTGAATATTATCCTTTAACCACGTGACTAGATCATCAAAGATTTTTTCTTGAGCTTCAGGAGGACACTCTGGTAATGCCCAAGGGAAACTGATAATATACGTTCCTGGTCTTGCAGCCCATTTGCTGGTCTGTACATAAGCTAAAAGTTTTCCATCCTCTGTTAAAACATAACGAGCGCTCTTAGGATCTCTTTTCTCACCTTTAAATCTTCTTTTAATCTCCTCTGCGTCAGCAGGGAGTCCAGATACTTCTGTATAAACTCTTGCTTGCTGTTCTTCTAATCCTTGATTGGGTTCATAATGCCGATAAATTACCTTCATTCTCATTCATCTCTCCTTTATCAATATCACTTCTCTATCTATAATTAAATTGGCTTTTGTCATTCCAGAAAACCCTCAATAATCCTCAAATATTGATATCTATATTGAGAAAACGATAAAAATGGTTTTTTTTCTCATAGATATAGTTTTTACAATTCGTGACATTTATTAACCAATACTGTCAATAATTGTAATCACATTTATTTAATTTACCTTTATGGCGAAACTTTATCTAAATCGAATTTACAATCAAACTTGACAATATTTCTACAATTTCTGATGAAATTTTCCATTTTTTTTCCCGAGTGTTGTTGTGAACCTTTCCCCCAATTCCCCCGAAAGACTCAGAAAGTCATTGACAACAAACGTTGGTACATTGACAAGATTGTAGAGTAATCTTTGACTTTAACTCAGTCGTTACGGAGTCGTTTTTGTATACAGACACATATCACAATACAGCTCATTTTGCCCTAGTAACTTACAATACTAAGTAACTTCTTCTCCTGACTTGACGTGGGTAAAATAGTGCCAGCCGATATTGTACTTTTTCTCTACCACGTCTTGATGTGTTCCCACTTCTCCTTCTTCAAAATACCCGCATTTTGCAGGCAGTTATTTATCCATTTCCTATATTCCAGACAGTACTCGATTCGTTTGGTTCGTGTCTCAATCAAATAGATACACTGCTTGAACATGGCCCCACCATAGGATTATTTTTGTGAGGTGTCTTTTGCTGTGTTTGATTTCCTAGAGATGGTCTTTCTTATTTTTTTTCGATCTCGATATGCCTCTATAGCCATTTCCCCCTTCATGATATCTGTGGCGAGTTCTTTTTCTATGTCTACAATACGTAAAAGCTGTTGATTCAATCCTTGTGTTTCAATGAGCTTCTCGAGTCCTTCCAAGAGGATGAGTTTACTGGTCGCATCAAACGCCTCCCACTTGAAATCACACCATAGTTCCAAGAGTGAAATCAATACAGATTGTTCTTCTAAATAACCTTGACCCGAATGGTTTATCCATAATTAACTTGGAATTCATAGCTATTTTCAGACTGGAATGTATCACAGTTTGTTCGATCAAAATAAGGATTATATAAAATCGAGAATTATAATTTGAGAGTAGAATGAATCAGATTATTTGGACTTCCGACTGTTCGATCCCCGCGAAAGAATGCGGAAATCGAGGATCTATCTTTTGAAATTAATCAAAAGGATTTCAGACTTAGGAAAAATAACAGGAAAACAGGATCTACTCATTCCTTTTTAACTTCTGACTTCAATAGGTTAATAAATAATAGGAGCTGCCTCTTAAATGAAATTTAAATAAAAAACCTCTTAGAAGAATAACGAGCTAAATGGAATCTTTAAAAATTTCTAAAGGTTTTATTCATGGTCATAACTACTCTATATGATGATGACCAAGTAGAAATTATCCAAATTGGAACCAAAGTAACCATTTTTTATACTGAAGCTTTTATATTATTGGCTGGATTTAGTGTCACTTTACTAATATTGATAAGCAGTGTCGTAAGACCAGATATATTCAGGGTTGATTTCTATATCAACCTTTTATTTGGGTTAGGAGCAATTATATTTGTTACTCTAATTTTATATAGCGATTTACAGGACTATCTCAAATTCAAAAAGTCTAAAAAAGCCATTTTTACAATCTCGATAAGAGTTCCAAGTTATATATTGAAATATACTCCAACCATTAGTTTCCAATTAAATTCCCAGGAATTAACCGTTCCGTTGAATGTTGCCAACTACGAACACATTTTCAACACAGATTTAAGACAGTACGATTGCATTAAACCCTTTTACTTCTCAATTCATGTAAAAAAGCCATTAACGCTAACATTTAATTCGGAAAAAGTAAAGTTTTTTTTGTCTGACACTGATCAGAACACTGAAATACCTAATCGACTACCAAGGAGAGTAATAATCCATTTCAAGAAGTTGGAAGTTCTAAAACAGTAATAAGGATAAAGGAATTTGAATAACAAGAAGGAACATGCGAATAATATACGAATAGGGTGATAATTTGACAAAGAATCAGGAATGGTGTGAGTATTTATTGACAAACCCTGGGTTTTGGGGAATAATTTGAATTAGTAAAAGTACTTGCTAATAAAATTGCTAATCTTCGTGCTTCTGGCCAGCGTTGTTCTTGTTCGAGTGGGTTATGGAAATCCTCTTCTTTAGGTTAACAGAATGGAATTTAATTTGGTCTATACTAGTGACAATTCAAGACTGGAATCTCTTTTCAATTGTAAGATTACAGATTTGATTCCACATCGCCAGAAGATAGAACAGGCTTTAATCAATCACTTAGACAGAGAATTGGCATCCATTCCAAAAGAAATATTTGAGGATGTGAATATTACGGTTCCCCAAAGGGAGAGAGTTGACAGGAAAATAACCGACTGTCAATAATTGTAATCACATTTATTTAATTTACCTTTATGGCGAAACTTTATCTATATCGAATTTGCAATCAAAGTTGACGATAATTCTACAATTTCTGATGAAATTTTCTATTTTTTTCCCCGAGTGTCATATAATGAAGAATAAAAATAAAAAAGACAAAGATTCAACAGACTATTGTTTTTTCATTACGTATGAAACCGACAATGTGAAGATAGTTTCAAAAGAAGAATTCGATTTAATAAAAGAACATTATCTTATTATTAGTGCCCTACAAAATGATTTAATGAGTGTAAAGGATATTCACAATCTCTATCAGGATCAAAAAACAGGGGAATATGATTATACATTAAAAACTACCTATCGTCATTTAGAAAAACTAGAAAAAGCAGGATTAGTAGCTGCTGCTGGTTATCGTGAGAAAATAGGGAGTCGTTCTTGTGAGAAGGTATATTGCAGAACAGCCAAAATTTTTTTCCCTGAATTAGAAGACGAAGAGTTAGAAAAGTGGGAATCAGAGAATAGTGAAAAATACTCTCAGGCACTTCGAACTGTGTTAAGTGAGTTGTTACATACCTCACAACCCGATGAAGACGCCTTTAATTCACTTTTCAAGCAATTTTTCAGCTTACAATACCAAACGAAACAGGAAATAATTACAAAAGCAGGAAAAAATTCAAAATTTGCTGACTCTCTTAGCCAAATTGACATTGCTCAATTAAATTCCCTGACTGATGCAATAAGTGTCCTTAAGGTTCTTTTACAACAACCAGATTTACTTAATCAGATGCAAAGTCTCCTGAATGTGAAGGAATCAAAGAACAAAAATGGTTAAAGCGATTCTATCTCTTTTACAGGTTAATCGAGAAATAATACGGATTCTAGATCTTGTTTGTGTGAAAGATGTTGGAAAGCTTTATTGAAAAGAAGAACTGCTGGAATGAATACAATATAAACTAGAGCATGAGCAATTATATAAAAAAATAACCCGAAAGCACCATAGCAAAACAGTTCACAATAATAAAAATACGCTGGAATGTAAAATCCAATAATATACCAAAGAAATCCAGAGAAAAAAGCCAGGAACGTATTCTTTTCCCGTATTAAAGAGATTATTACGGCTGTACCAACTAGAGAACTTAGCGATATGATGAGCTGAATCCATAGTTCTCCTCCATAGCCGTGTAAGAAACAAAAGGCTAATTCATCGATAATGATTCCTGAGCTGGTTAAAATAAACGCTACTGATGGTCGAAAATTTGCACCAATTACTATTACAGGTAAAATGGTAAAATAGAAGAATGCTATATTAGTCCAGTCAAAAGTTACATAGATAGGCCCAATTCTAATGAAAGTTTTCAAAAACAAGAATGAGACTACAGATAAGATACAAGCGATAAGAAATCGGGCTTTTGGTTGCAATGTTTTCAGTCTGGTAGTAATGAACGACTTTAAATCAGTATGTGTTTCCTCTTTAACTGGTACTGAGTGTAATAAAGGCCTCACCTTAAAGAAACAAATTCCACAAGATAAACCAATCACAGTAAAAATAATCAATATTGACAAGATTATACTGTTACAGATATAGTGTTTGATAACTCCAGTTTGTTGGGTAACAAGGGTTTCAATGGCATATGAATGAGCCCCTTTAGCCAATTCTTCATGAATATCTAATACTGCAGTACGCTCAAAGTCATCATGAGAATAAAGGAAAATCAATCCATTCTCTTGATCAGCTACAAAACCATAGCCTAAATTTGGATTTAAAGCTGTTTTTTCTAAAATATCTCGACAGCCATCCACACTTAGATTGTTATATTGAAGCATTGTTTCAAGGCCAGTTGCTGTTCTATTATACCTCCCACTGTGATTTAGTTCCCAATCCAACAGTTCTTTATTATTAAGATTAAAATTAGTTGAAATTAAATAATCTCCTACGATATCAGTGGTATTCAATTCTCCATCAGAATCTACCGCAATCACCATTGCATTACCCGTTTTATCAGCAACATGAATTTGGTCAGAGTTTTGTTCTAGATCAATTAAATTGTATAACATTAATTGTTCTCTGACTTCGTCTACTGAAGCACAATCTGCCAACCATTTCGTGAAGATAGCTCCATAATAATCCTCTCGGTCAGGATTTTTAGTAATTGGGGTATAAGAAACCGCGTTTAAATCTATAGCTAATCCTTGATCGTTTACACCCGCCATTGGCACATCTAAATTGTTCACTATTCTGAACCCAAGAAATACTCTCCCGTATTTGCTTTTTGTTGCAGGACTAAACCATATTCTCCATTGAAATGCTTCACTATTATCCTCATTCGCACAAAAAAAGGTTGATTGACCATCTGTTACAGTGAAAATGGTGCACGCTGATACGGTATCTACTAATGGCAAAAAACAGATAGATAGGAATACTATTCCAAGGCTTTTTCTAATTTTCAAGATCTCACATCAAGACAAGGTTGTCTAAAATAGAAAAAGCGTGATTATAAAAATACTTAACGATTCGGGCATTATTCAAGAACTAGTTTGGAAGTACAGCTTAAATTGAAGTCAATTTTCAATGATTTTTTTAAATTCTCTATCTTACCTAGGTAAATGACATCATCAAATTTGGGAAAAAAGGATGAATTCTCAACAAAAACACCAAGGAGGACTTGCAGAAGCACATCCACAAACTCATATGAGGATCTCATTATCTTTAATTCTGAATATTACAACTATTTTGTTAGATATTTTCGTTTTTCGGGTGTCAAAAAACTTTACAGAGTTTATTCATCCAATAATTCGATTAATTTTGTTCATTAGTTTCGCAGGTCTTTCAATATATATACTTAAACTAACCCAACATACAGTGTATAATAATAGCCAAAAATTAATAGATACTGGGGTTTATGCTTTCACAAGAAATCCCATGTATTTGGCTGGATTAATCCTCAATTTTAGCTTCATATTATTGTCTATGTCGTTACTTGCATTAATTCCATTTACTATTACTCTCCTTCTTTACAACAATATGGTGAACTTTGAAGAGCAGAAACTTGAAGAAAAACTTGGACAGGAGTTTTTGGAATATAAAAAGAAAGTAAAAAAGTGGATCCCTAAAATCTATTGATAAAAGAATGATGTCAGTACAAATTTTTGACTTACATATCAATAGTAATAGTGTCATAATTGCACCAACTATAAAGATTACGCCCTCAATTATCCTGAAACCAACAGCCGCAATAGCTAATCCTTCATTATGCCTTTTCATCTCTCTCTTCAAGAGATGCCGAATTAAGTATTACAACAACACTTGAATTAGATCAATATGATTTTCATATTGCAATTAAAGCAACAAACAATTAATTCCGTGTAATAGAATTTGATTAAATTTAACAGAGTAAGGTGTTTAAATTGAAATTAATTAATACTCAAGATATTGTTCAATTCCTTAAGATGTATATCCCCTCTATGGCCTTAGGTACAGCTCTAGAGCTTGGAATTTTCTGGCAATTGTCAAGTAAACCCCATAATGCAGATAAAATTGCAGAGATTTCCAATATTCCCATTCATCGAAGTCGATCATTACTTGAATTATTAACAAAACTAGGGCTTCTAGAAAAGAAAAATGAAATGTACAAGGTATCAACCATAGCTCAGAAAGCTATTCTAGAGGGATACAGTGTAGAGACTTGGGCTTTCCTTGCAGAGGTAACTCAAGACCATTATCCACTATTAAATAATTTAACGAACAACATATCACTTTCTGACAATCTCTGGAATAAGCAGTCAATCAAACCTCCAGATTGGTTTGATCAGCTGAAGAATAATCCTGAGTATGCTAAAAAATTTACGTACGGGTTGTATGAATATCATCTTTCATTTGCAAAGAAGTTTGCACGGATTTTTGATGTATCAGGAGTAGACAGAATGATGGATATAGGAGGGGGATCAGGAGTTATTTCATTGGAGTTATTAAAACGTCATTCACAAATGAAAGCAGTTGTACTTGACATTGAAAACGTATGTACCTATGGTAGAGAAATTGCAGCAAAAACACCAGTAAACACTCGAATTAGTTATGAGATTCTTGATTTTTTTAAAGATGAACTACCTAAAGGATTTGATTTAATATTACAATGCGACGCTGGCATTCATAGGGACGATTTCTTCAAGAAATTAAGAAGATCTTTGACCAACAGTGGCCGTTTAGTCATAATTACAAATATTGATGATGATAGTGACTGCTTACATTACCCAAATCGTCAAGAATCATTATATAAGGCGATGAATAGATTTTGTTACTCATTAGAAGTTTCTAGTGTTAAACGACAACCATTAACAATAGAAAATGTAAAACAATTCCTTCTCAAGGGAGGATTTCAGAAAGTTGAACATGATGTTTGGGATAGAGGTGAGGTTATTATTCAAGCATTCAGATAAAACCATGTAAAATCGCCTAAGAGGGAGTTTTTAAACTGACTGAAACAGTATCTACTTCTAAGATGATGAAATTAACTTTACATGGTAAAATTAAATCAGAATTTTGTTAACGGGGCATGTTTAACTGTATATAAGAAAAATATTTTGAGGAAAAAACAACATCTGTTTATTCTTTCAAAAAGTGCCATCCCTTTTTTTCTAAATTACATTTTTCTTTAAAAATTAGTTGGTTTTGTATAGATTTTAAAATTTGAATAACTGATAATTTGTTCCTATATCAAATTATTTTAGGAACAAGTCGTTGGTTATTGCACTGTTATACAAGCTCACTTTATTTTTTCTGATTCATAACAGCTAAACGTTCTCCTTTATAAAAGCAAGTTGTCGTCCGAGAGCAATAATCTTTCCTTCTTCAGTCCAGAGCTCAACATCTGTTTCTGTGAGACCATTGGTAGTAAAACGAGTTTTCGAGAGAAACCCTAGAGAACTACCTGTTGGGATATTTCTAACTTGAACTGTTAGCTCAATTGTTGGCACCCATGCAAGAGGACCTGTTTTTCGTAGAATAGGAGGAGGGGTTGCATCCACGAGCAGTAATACCGCCAGTGCATCCATTGGACGATTATCTTGGAAACTGAAGTAGCCCGAAAAAACAGTTTCTTTTCCTTCTACTCCCAGCAGCCAGTCCAGCTGATCAGGGGGAACTGACAACCTCACTTGTTTGAAAAAGGACAGGGGGGGATCAGGGATCTCGATACACACGGACGGATCAGGTAATATAGGTTGTTTCTGAACCAGAGTCATTCCACTAAAGGCATCCTTTTGAGTGAACATTCCCGTGTAAGAAATAACTACTGAATTTTTCTGAATTAATGAAATCTTCGCGGTATTTGTCCTCTTACTCTTTATAACACGATCAATAATCAGTTCAGCATGACCAGGAGATGCTGGCTTGTGATAGTAAGCAGTCATTGACAAAGGAATCTGGTAATCAGAGAAACTTGAAATAGCCTTACCTGCTATTGCCATCAAGTATCCCCCATTCGGAGCTACAATGTTCCAGTCACTGGAAATTTCTGTCTCAAAACGATTCTCTCCTGTACGATCCACATACACATCATGGTCAAATTTATATTCCATAAACGGTCAACCTGATCTAATTATTTTATTAGAGCTTAGTATTTTATCAATTCTCCCAAAGAAATTCACCAATTCTTTCAACTCATCTTTTTTTCCATAAAAAGAAGGATTAATTTTTCATTAATGTATTCTTTTTTGAAAATATTATAACTAAGTTTCTGATAGAGGTAAATATTCTTTTTATCT
>JAEOTU010000106.1 GCA_016839665.1 Candidatus Hodarchaeota archaeon | reverse complement strand
TACTACTTAAATGAGACATCTTATACTTCAACATCAGACTCTGGCTAAGCAATCATGGCAAAAATTAGCAAAAGGAAGAATTTTCCATTAGATCTTAAGTTGAATAACTCACTCCATCCATATAAATGTGTCAAAGAGAAAAACATAAATGGCTTGGTAAGAGGGAATTAGTTAAAAATCTATGTTAATAGTGTTTGTTAAGTGGATGTTTCTGATAGATGGTGAAACTCTTTAAAAAAACCACACGTGATCAAAAAAAATCGTTTAAGTTCAACGCATCCTTAAATTTAAAAGGTCTTTCTCTTGAGGAATATGCGCATGTCATTCACGCGTTTCAGAAATCATTCTCTCAATTAGATCAATTATTGAAAGAATCCCTGATAGAACAATATATATCTTACCCTACTTTTGATCGAATCTCTCAAGAATTAAAATTAGTGAAGATAAAAAAGAGTCAGATCCCAGAGGTACCCTCCATAAAAGCGTTGTTTGGCTCCAGACTTACAGTCGAACTTGACACGAGAGAACCTATAGATATTCCTTCACAAACGTTGATGGGACCGCCTTCTCCCCCTCCAAAGACACCTCCTGTACCACCTGAATCTCCTCCCCCTCCAAGCGCACCCTCTATCCCACAGACCTCTTTTCCTTCACGTCCACCTGCTTCCCCAACATCTCCCTCTGTACCCTTACCACCTTCCTCAACCCCAATAAAGACCGACCGACCCAAAGTTAGCTTTTCTGAGGATGTTTCCATTCCAGATGCTGTAAGTAGTCCGCTAGGCCATTTTAAACAGCTTAGAGAAGATGATCGTGCGACAGGAATTGCCATTCTGCGGCAACAGATGTCAGAAGAACTCAAAAAAATAAGACAGATGATTCCAGATCAAGATTAGTTTTCAGAAGACAGTTTTCTGCTTTAAGAAAAGTTTCACGGTTCTTTATCTTTTTCCATTTGTTATGAGTGGACATTCTGCTAAACTTTGAATTACATCTTGGATTTTTCTTGAATTGTGCACCATTTGAGTAAAAATTTTCTCAAGATCCCCTAAAGGCTTATTTTTCTCTGTTGAAATCTCTGTTTCAACTATATCAAAACAATATCTTCTTCTTACTCGTCCTTCAATATCAATGTGCAAAGCAAGGATATGCTCTTCTTCTGTATGTTGTATAGCCTTGGCAATGAGTTTATGATCTCGTTTTGCTCTTATAATCTCAGAATCTGATATTAAAATTGATTCTTCTTTTCCACAAAGAGGACATGTGGTTTTAGCTATTATCCCTTTCGATTCTTGGTTCATCATGCCGTTTTCCTTTATTTCAATAAGGAAAATTGAATCTATGTCGATTTATCATCCTTCAGAATTCCCCTAGCTTTGTTTCATTTATAGAAACAAGAACTTTTCACACCAATCAAAAATTTCAGATATTAATCCAATTAATTCATAAAAAATCAGTTTTCTTGTGGATATTTTTATAAATTAACCCACTTTTTTAGGAATTTCAGAAACGAAAATGTCACCCTGGTTTTGGATCAGTGTATTGGCTGAGCTGGCAATACTACCGATTTACTTTTTGTCCCTAGAGCATACAAAATTACAGCAAAAATACGGTTCCGAGAAAGGAAATAAAATTGGAGACGCTCTTGGTCTTATTTCGGGCTGGGGATTTTTTCTGTTCTTATTTGGTATATGGTTGTCACCCCAGCCAAGATTTACTATACCGATTCTTCAAGAATTGACATTCATAATCCCTTTAGTTGATTTTCCAATACCTCTCATCCATCTGCTGGTTTTTTTGCCAATTATTGTCATTGTGTTGTGGTTTGCTCTCAAAGGTGTCGCAGAAGTAACCTTAAAGGTTGCAGAAACACATAGAGCGGAAAAAGTAATCACAACAGGTGTCTATTCAGTCATCAGACATCCTCAATATCTTGGTTCATTATTAGCACACTTGGCAATATCCATACTACTTTCTGCATTGTATTCTTTACTTTTAACACCTTTATTGATAGTATATATTTATCTCATTGCGTGGAAAGAGGAAAAAGAGTTAGTGAAAGAATTTGGGCAGGAGTATGAAGAATATCAAATAAGAGTGTCTATGTTCTTTCCAAGAATTCGAAAATGATTATATGACAGGATTTTTATTTATTTTTCAGTTAATACTGATTGCAAACTAAGACCAGAGATTAGCATTAATGCATAAAGATTAAATCTTTAAACATTGTTGAAATTAGATTCAATAAAGAAGATAAAGCGTTATTCATTATCAAAAACAAACCTGATATTCATAATACCTCCTGTTTGATCCAGTTTATCATTATTTGCCTTGTGACATTCAAGAAGGAATGAACCAGTGAATCAAAAGAAGTTTGGTTATGTTTACTTGCTTATGGTATTGGTGATTTCCTATTTTTCTCTGTCTTTAACTAATGAAATTAGTAACAAACACAGTCTAGCAATAAAATTCGATTATACAGATGAACTTCCCTATGGTATTACCCTAATCGGAGCAGACAAGGTTTGGAATCGAACTCGTGGATCCCCAGAGATTGTAGTGGCAGTTCTCGATACTGGACTGGACGCCAATCATCCTGATCTGGAGAACATCCTTTGGAATAACTCAGGTGAAACTCCTGACAATAATATTGATGATGATAAGAATGGATATATTGATGATTGCCATGGATGGGATTTTGTCCAGAATAACAATGATCCTTTTAGCTTCAGTCTTTACGGTTCTTCAACGAGTTTAATTAATCATGGAACTCACGTCACGGGTACGATCGCAGCTCGTTTGAATAATTATGGAGTGGTTGGAGTTGCTCCTAATGTTACAATTATGACCCTAAGAGTCGTGAATGAAAACAACTTGAACCCTGACATAACTGTTGCAGAAGCTATTCGTTATGCTGCTGATAATGGAGCTCACATTATTTCTATGAGTATTGGAATTTATGATGAGGAACTCACCAATGCTACTTCTTATCAAATCGTTGAGGGCGCTTTAGAATATGCCTTCAAGAAGGAAGTGCTCATCGTTGCGTCTGCTGGAAATGATCACTCAATAGTTTCTCGGCCAGCTAATAATCACCATGTAATCGCGGTTGGTGCAATTGATGCTGCAAAAAATATCCAATCTTATTCAAATCAAGGCCCAGAAGTGGAATTCGTTGCGCCAGGTGCTAGTGTAAATTCCACAATTCCTGGAGGTAATTATAAGCTTTCATCGGGTACATCTATGGCTGCTCCACATGTTTCTGGCACATTAGCGCTTATGCTTAGTTATGATCAGGCTTTAAACAACACCGAAGCTCGATCAATCCTGCAACAGACAGTGGAAGATCTAGGTGGAGAAGGGAGAGATAACATATTTGGATTTGGTATGATTAATGTAACCCATGCTATTGAAATCATCGAAGAAATGAACACTAATTCAACATCGACCATAGTCCCATCTTCTTCATCGACAACCTCTGAGACAACAACCATATCTTCAACAACATCAAACACTATAGAGACATCTCCAACAACATCAGAATCGATAACTACTTCTAGGGCAACTTTAGAAACCACAAATACATCCTTAATGACATCGAAAACAACATCCATGGATGGTTTTTTGTTCTTTATATTTGCCCTCGGCCTCTTTCTAGGTGTTGTGTTCCGTCATTTAAGAAAAAAATCCAATGATTAGCTAAACTAGTATTGAACCTAAAGTGCAAGTTTTTTTCCGCCTGTTAAAGAGATAGTAGTTCAGTAATGCTTAATGCACTAGAACGAAATGTTTTAAGGAAGAAAAAATAATATATTATCTTAAGGGATATTCGAAGTCTTTTATGCTTCATTCACTCCTCCTCGGGAGCTGAGGAAAAGTTGCATAGTAAAAAATTCTTATTCATTTTGTCCTTAATAATCGTACCAATGCTATTTTCAACTCTGACCTCAAATCAGGTAACTATAAGTTGTGCTCAGCCAACAATTCAAAAATTGACAATTCTTCATATTAATGATCTAGAGGGGTGGCTCAATCCACACGATAGCTTTGGAGGTATGGCAACTTTGATGAGTTATTTTAAGCAGGAAGGATATGATCCCAATATTGCGAATAACTCTTTCATTCTAACCACAGGTGGGGATCAAAACACAGGTCCTGCTGCTGCCACCCTTAGTAAAGGTTTGGCAATTGTTGACACCATGAATGCAATGGGTTTTAATGCTGCAGCTATTGGAAATCATGAATTTGAATATGGGATTCAATCGATGGTGGAGAGACAAAATCGCTCTACTTATCCGATTCTATCTAGCAATATCTATCTGAAAGGAACAACAGATCTTGCAAACTTTACTATCCCTTATGCTATCCAGAACCATTCAGGGATTCGAGTTGGTTTTATTGGTTTAACAACTACAGCTACTCCCCAATTAGCTCATCCGAGAAATACGCGCTACTTTGATTTTGGTGGTTATGAAGCTGCATTACGACGATTTATTCCTCAAATCAAGGAGAAAGGAGTAGATATTATAGTTGTCCTAGCTCATTTGAACGGTGGTGAACTTAGGTCCTTGGCCAATAAAGTTGTAGATCTAAACATTTCGGTCTTCTTAGGAGGTGGAGGTTTTCCAGAAATAACTTCGATTGGAAATGCTACTATTGGATTAGCTGGTCATAAATGTGGACAATATGCCAAGATTCAATTGTACATTGATTTTGAAACCAAGAATTTACTCTCTACTGAGGGGTCATTAATCGATAATATTGAAGGGGATCTGGAGCCTGATGAGAATATTCAGGTTGTTGTGGATTTATGGGAAGAAAAAATTAATGCTACAAAGATGATTACCTACTCTAGCCAAAATATCTATGATAATCGGGGATTGGGAATTGGAGTCCTCGTTACAGATAGTTTCCTCTTTGCATCAAATTATAGTTACAACTTTGGTGTTGCTAATTGTGGTGGAGGATTTAGGGACTACTTCCGTGCTGGTCAGATAACCTTATCGGATGTCGTGTCCGTTATTCCATTTGAGGACTATTTGATGGCTTTTAATATAACTGGATTGGAACTAATGAAGTTCATTGAGGATAATCGTGGAGGATTTGCTTTTTCGGGTATAAAGTATTCGCATTGTGGAGGAAACATACTTTCCTGCCAGATACAGATAAACAAATCAACATTCGAGGAATTAAACACCAGTAAAACTTATCAAGGCTTAATTTTAGATTACTTATGGTATCATTACTACCAAGATCGATTTGAAGCGATAAACCTAGGTATCCATTATCGAAATGCCACTCTTTTATATTTCAAATCTCTTGATGACTTAGCAATTTATGCATATGATAATCGATATGAAGAAAGCTGCCCTACTTCATCATTCTTCCAAGAAACTGTTACAAGAACCAATATAACCTTTGAATTTTATCCGACACCATGGCTGTCTATTCAAATTGGTATAAGCTTGCTTCTACTATTCAGTTTTTTACGGAAAAATAAAAGAAAAATCCTCTAATCAGATCAGAACTAACTATATCTATGTTAATTCTAAATGCTTGGAATCAAAAGTCTCTCTCTACTATCCACGAAACTGCAACATTGATACACAATGGTGGTATTACCACCAAGAAAGAAGAGGTTAAGCAACTTTGGTACATTGAATCCGTTAGGATTTAAGCAATGCTACACGAAATTATTCAAATGTCGGAAGAACAACGTTAAATTTGACAGAGGGATCATTCGACATAAGTGTTTTTGCTTCATCTAACGATTTCGTGTTCAAAATTATGTATCCAGAATCATTTTCAAGATTTCGGCCAGCCATGATTAACTTTCCTTTTTCCATTAATCCTTGGAGGTAGTCAATATGGTCTGTCATGATTTTTGTTTCTTCTACAGTCATGTTTATGGGAAAGTCTTCACGAATTCCTCGAATTGTTATAAAATAAGCATTATGTTCAGTCAAAATGTCATGCACCTAATTCTATTGAATCAAAGTCATTTATAGATGAGTTCACTTAATTAATGATTAAATCTTTTCCTTTCGTGGCATAGACTCGGATTTGTTGGCCAAGAAATTGAACCATTGTGGGATTTGTGCTTGTTATCCCAACAACTTCTTCTTGTTGTGAAACCTGTGGTAACAATCCGATGAGCACTTCTTCATTATCTCGAATGCATCCCCAGAAATCAACAGATGTTTCTTTCAATTTTACCTGTGCTGAAATTGCTTTTTCTAGGATAGAGCGTGGAATTTTCGAGAAGTCCCCAATAAACGCTGTTCGTGCACGGACTGGAAGAGGCAACTTAATTGCAGTCATTATTGTTTGTATTTCAGGATGTGGCATTAATACAGTTAACGAAGCTTTGGTTCGAGAAGTGATGTCTTTTAAAAGGAGTAAAAAAGTTGTTTCACCAAAAATTAAGTCAGTGGTTAATCCACTCCAATCTTGTTTTGTTGCTATGTTTAATTTGCGAGACAGATCGAATAGGCTTTCCAATCGGCTTTTCATTTCTTTGATAGTATAATTTAAAGCAGAAATCTCACTATCAATCTGTTTCTGTTGTTCCTCCAAGCTCATTTTTATCAGATTATATGCTTCCTGCATCGCAGTACGATTCTCTTCAGATAAACGGTCAAATGACCTTTGAATTTGAGCATTAAAATTCTCATCGATAGCTGAAATCTTTTTGTTGGCTGCTTTACGAATGGATAGTAAGGTAAAAGTATCGTAAGCCAGTAAAAAAGCTTTTAAGAACGGTTCTTGTGCAAAATATCGGTTTATTTTTCCTGAGGTCCAATCGACATAATCTCCTCCCACAAGAACCTCCATAGCATCACGAACTTTAATGTAATGTAGTCCTGTTAGCTGACTTATCTGGCCCAGAGTTAATGTGCCTGCAGATAGAAGGGTTAAGTACACTAAACTCTGATCTTCATCTAATCCCAAAATGTCGAAGATAATCTGCAGTTCATCTGAGGAGAGGGTAATTCCAACCATTTTTAACCACGAATTATATTCTACTAAACTCAAAAGCTGAAGATAATACTAATGTATATAAAAATTTCATTTAAGAGAAGCATCAAGGGATTTTAGCTTATTGTTTATGGTTTCGCGAAAAATGAGAAGAATTAGTAAATCGATATATCTTATTTAACAAATTCCTTAATTATTTCATCATAGGAAAGAAAATCATGGCCACTAAAACTGAACTAAAGGAAATATTTGAAAGGGGTGCCCAGACCTTTAATCGAAAGTGTGATTTGAAAATTACTAGCTTCTCTCTCGTTTATGACAATTTAATGCCCATTCAACAAAAGAAGTTGAAGAATCTATGTAAGCATGAATTTCAACCTTTTGTGGAGAATGGCTCAATTATTAGTCTTGCTCTTGCTTACACTGAAGAAGAAATATTAGTTATTGATCAGGAAAAGAATAAATGGGAAATCTATGCAAACTCCTATAAGGAATTGAATCAACAACTAAAAATATTATCCGAAAGAATTGCTGACTTAGTTCAGGGAGTACCTATACTTCCGACAATTGATGGACTGGTTAAAAAAATTAGTCATGTTCAAGAATTTTTCCCATTAACAATTTCACATCGTTTAATCGGAGAACTAGCTGGGATGGGCTGGCGGGGAAAGAATAATTTGATTATTCATCCACAGTTCAGTTGTGCGTTTAGATTTACTTCAGTTTTAACTCCATACGAGTTTGATTATGATCAGAGACTAGAAAGAACTTGTGAAGATTGCAGTGCGTGTTACGAAGTGTGCCCATTCCTAAAAAAACAAGCGAATCTGAAAGATTATCGCGAAAACTGTCGAAAATATATTTTATATTTAGATTTAGGGGCTGATGTGTGCGGTAAGTGCATCAAAGCCTGTTTTACAATGTCAAAATTCAACGAAACATTTCTACTGTCTTAGAGAAATACATTCCTCAAATTTCTGGAGTTATTGTCAAATTTTTTTCCATTTTAATCGGTCATGATGCATCCACATAGTGTTATTATTATCGAGTTCAAATTGGATGGGCTCTTTTTCCCCCACTTCTGTGATAAAATAATAATTAAATGTAATTAGATTATCAAAATCGCTTTCAAAGGGGATTATGGGTGAATCTATCCCCCAACCCTCAAATTGATAATATAAACCTCCTTCCTTGGAGGTAATTTTCATCTTAGATACTCCCTTAAAGAGTTCGTATTCACCTGTTAGTCTTTCTAAATGATTTCTATAACGAAAAAGTGGAAATCTTTCTTCTAAATTAATACCGAGGAGTAAAGCAAGAGTCCCTAATGCTAGCAATCGTGGACTTGGATGCTTATTAGCAAGAATTACAACACCCAGTTTCAATTCAGGCAGCATCGCAATCCAAGCACTTGCTCCTATTCTGCTACCAGAATGATGAACTATTTTGTAGCCAAAAAAATCTTCATGAATAGCAAACCCGTACCCATAACCCCCAACACCAAAATTACCAATCATAGGGGTATATATTTGGCAATTT
>JAEOTU010000002.1 GCA_016839665.1 Candidatus Hodarchaeota archaeon | reverse complement strand
TGCATTCCATCCTCGAGTATACGCGTCTTCATCTAATCTAGAACCTGGGTTGTCAACTGACATGGTTAACAATTGTGTTACCCCCCAGGAATCTACATTTTCAATGCCACAATCAACAACCACCCAATATTGATTATTCTTTGTGAGCTTCAACGAACTAAACGTGAAATAATAATCTCGTGGATGTGTATAGGCTCCTTTTACTATCTCTTTTCCATTTAACGGAATTGAGATCGCTAGAGGTTCAACACCCGTTCCTAGCTCATCTTCTTCATATACTTGAAGCTGAATGTCACCCCTCCACGATGTTTCTTGGGAATCTGTTTCTACTTTTAATTTCATTCTAAATGTGATGATTTTTTGCGCTGCCGCTTGGAATTTGTATGCGATTTTTCCTCCAACTCGATAATCTACAAATGCACTACCATTGAAAGATGTGTCAGTTAAAGTTATCTGCCCTGAAGTGGCATTGAAAGATCCTGCGTTCGTTCTATCAGCCCATATTTCCGTACCACTTCGATTAATGTGATCTATTTGACTAATTTGCTTGTAAACAGTATTTCCCACTCCTTTAATAAAGGTAACATTTTCTTGACCTATTATTCCAGCAATTTTCCTAACTGCAGGAGTTGTTCCTTTATTTGACACAGGAAAGGCCCCTATCAGCTCCTCAGGTTCATACGATAAAGGTGGGAGGTATTGTGAGGGGAGATCAGCTTTTTTTGGGTCATAAGGAATTAAGAGACCTTCTCCGGCAATGAACGGAGCTGTTATAGCAAGAAAAACTACAAAGACAATAACTGCTAAACCAACTAATCCTACCTTATGTTTAATGAATCGCCGCCAAAAAGTCCTTAATCGGCCAACACGACGTCTTTTAGTTCTTTCACGATCTAATTCTTTGAGTTTATCACCGTCTAAAACAAATATTTGGTCGTCAATGGCCATAGATCATTCCTTCTATTTCTGTGATAGCGAAAATCAAAGATTAATTTGAATCAAACCTCTCTTGTGTATTTTGTGGATCGAAGAATGATTCGTCCTCATCGAAGTCCTTATCTTGGATAATCACTTGATTTTGTTGAAGAATAATCAGCTAATGCAACGTACATGAAGCTTAATATTAATTAGTGGTCAATTACGAATACATATAAACAATAGTCTAGACTTGTCATAAGGATCGTTATTCACTTCGTCTTCAAACAGGTGATATGTTTGTTTTCTAGGTCTTTAACGCAGAAAGAACTGAAAATATTATTGAGAATCCAAGATTTCGTGAAACGGAATCATGCCACAAGTGATTCGCATGATTACTCCCATGTGTTCATGGTAACACGAACTGCAATTCAGATAAGCAAAAATATCGAAGATCCTATAGATCCGTTTATTGTGATTGCTGGATCTCTACTCCATGACATTGGAAAAACAACTTCACATTTTGCTGGATTTCACGGTTTATTCGGTGGTAGTATCGCTGAAGAATTCCTTGAAGGATTAGAAATCGAAAATTCTCTGAGTGAAAAGATTTGTAGGGTAGTTGTCCGACATACACCCACGTCAGCTATCCCACCCCAGACACCCGAGGAAAAAGTAGTTTATGATGCAGATACACTAGATCGATTGGGATTGATGGGTTTATTACGTGGATTCATCGGCAAAGAAGGATCAATGCAAGAAATTCTTGAAAAATATATGAATAGTCGCCAACTTGATTACGATAAACTGAACTATGAGTATTCGCGTGAATTAGGAATGATGGGAAATCAGGAGTTAGAGGGATTTTCAATGGTAATTCAAAAGAGGCTCGATGATCGGATGAGCAGCATAGAAGATATTTTCAAAAAAGAAGGATTAATTGATCAAAAACAGGTTGTAAAGGTCAGTAAGAAAAAGAAACATAAGAAAAAGTAAGATTCTAGGAATTGATTCTGACCCCCCTATCCCATAACTTTTGAATGATGTTCTCTGATTTTTTATCTAGCTGGTTTAAGCCCACATCCAAATAATAGAGATTATTGAGTTTTAAAAGTGTGGCTGGAAGAGATGTGAGCTGATTATCACGCAACATTATTTCTTGAAGATTCTCAAGTTTTCCTATGGAGTTAGGAAGAAAGGTTAGATTATTAGATTTTAAGTATAATACTCGCAGCGATTTGAGGTTTCCTAGGGAATCTGGTAACGAGCTTATCTGATTATGATACAGATCTAAAAACCATAGATTTTCGGGTGAGCCAATAGATTCTGGAAGAGTCCTTAATTGGTTGTCTCGTAGACTTAGTTTTTCAAGATTAACTAGTCTACCAGTACTTTCTGGAACGACGGAGAGCTGATTATCTGAAACATTTAGCTCTTTCAAACCTGAAAGGTTTCCCAAGGTTTCAGGTAAGGATTTCAATTGGTTATGTTCTAAATCTAAGTTTTCAAGTTTAGACAAGTTACCTAATGTTGTAGGAAGCGATGATAAGTAATTAAAGCTCAAATCAAGTTTTTCAAGATGAATTAAGTCACCAACCGTATCTGGTAAAGATGTTAAACGGTTAATGTTTAGATTTAAAATTGTTAAATTGGAAAATTCATTTATAGTCTTGGGAACCGAAACCAATTCATTTTTACTTAATATCAGTTGGGTTATAGCCTCGTGATGATTAGAAATATCAGGAAATTCCTTAAATTGATTTCCTGCCAAATTTAGGTGCAATATCTATCCCAGTAGTTCATTTCTCCACAATTTATCTATATTTGCGTCTAAAGATGGTGATCCTTCTCAGATTTATAAGAATAGAAGTTGTGATTAACTCAGATCTTCTCATATTCTAATAATGTTAATATTTGCAGAATAAATAAATTCAATAGAATGATCTTAATTCTCTCTAAGTGGACTCAATGGTAATCTTAATCCCTAATTCCCAATATCCTTCCATCTCTCATATTTTTGATTCACATCAGTATCTCAGGAATGTAATCGAGGCAATTCCGAAGTTATCAGTAGGTGAACTATGGGTAGATGACTTAGATAATCCTTCATTAGCACTTTTTACAATTCCTGGAGTCCATATTTTGTCAGGGACTCCTGAACCAAATAAAATAGACAGAATCCTAGCTAAAATTCCTCCTAATCAGAGTTTCTTTGTTCCCAAACAAGAACTCTGGATTCAAAGTCTTAAAAGATATTTTAGAAGCAAGCTTGGAAGTTACAACCGATATGCTGTGTCTACTTCTTCTTTAACTTTGGAATATCTACAAACACTGAAAAAAGATCTTCCTGAAGGATATGAAATGAAGCAAGTAGACATTGAAGTACTGAATGAAACGAAAGAATCAATTGGATCTTATATTCTATT
>JAEOTU010000105.1 GCA_016839665.1 Candidatus Hodarchaeota archaeon | reverse complement strand
CATGAACAATGTGTCAATTGTGATAAAAAACAATTAGAAAAAGATTTAAGCACTGAAAGACAGGATAACTTAAGTTCGGAAATAACTGGATAAGGTGAAAACATGAAAGATGATCCACGTTTTTGTCTGATTTGTACGAAACCATTATTAAAACGAGATACTTACGGATTCGTTTTAGTGATACGATGTGACCAATGTAATAAGTTAATTCATGAACGATGTTATTTAGAACACCATAAGAGACATCATAATCTAATTGGAGTAATTACTAAAGATGATGACACTAAAAGACTCATTATCATTGATTAATGGTTTCAAGCAACTTAGCTTTGCTTAAACTCCTCTAAAAATTCGTCAATAAGATCTAAACCAGCTAGGAGATAATCCTTCTCTGATCCTATGCCTATTCGAACAAACCTATCCATTCCAAAACAATCTCCAGCAACAATAAACACACTTTTCTCCTCCCGTAATCGGGTGGTTAGTTCTGTTGAATTGATATCCATATTATACTTCAAAAATGCAACCCCTGCGGCCTGCGGCTTGTGGAATTGGAAGAGAGGGTGTTGTTTTTTAACCCAATTGGTTAATAAAACTAAGTTCTCCCTCAGCATTGATCGATTACGGTTTAAAATCTTCTTCCGCACGTCAGGTTGCAGAGCTAAAGTAGCGATTCGATTGCTAAGAATGCTCGTAGTAATTGACGTATAATCGTGATATGACCATGCTTTCTCAATGGTTTCTTTGGGGCCGACCAACCAACCAATTCGTAATCCAGGAAGAGCATACGCTTTCGAAAGACCACAACTGATGATGACTTTATCGTAAAGACCCCAAAAACTTGGGGTTTCGTTGCCATTTAGTTCAGCTCCCCTGTATATTTCGTCCGAGAAAATCCAGGCATCTGATTCTTTTGCTAAACGTACTATCTCTGCCATTGCTTCTTCATCAAGGATAGCGCCTGTTGGATTATTCGGATTACAAACAGCTATCATTTTCGTCCTTGGTGATATTAGGTTTTCTAAATTTTCAACATCTGGTTGCCAATTAAGCTCTTCCTTTAGATAAAATGGAGTAACAGTAATTCCAAAGGATCGTGCAATTCCCCAAATTTGCATGTAGTTTGGAAGCATCAAGACCAATTTATCCTTAGGTTCTAGGTTACTCCATATTCCTATGAAATTCGCTTCTGCAGAACCATTGGTTACTAATATATTGTCTTGATCTGTTCGAGGATAAAGATTGCTGATCGCCTCGCGTAGCTCAACTGATCCATTTGTCTGACCGTAACCAAGTCGAATGGACAGTAATTTTTCTATTTCGTCTTGATCAAGCAGCTCTGTGAGAGAATATGGATGTACACCACTTTCAGTTAAATTATATTTCACCACATTCTCCCAGATAGACTGTCTCCTTTCGAGTTCAAAAGTCTCAATCTTCATTCATTTTTCCTCATAAAATATGTTTTTAAGAGTCAACAACAGTGTTACATAAATTAAATTTGTTATTAGTTGAATTAGTAGAAGGTTGGGTTGATGACCAAGAAAAAGAAAACTAGACTGCTATTAATAACAATATTGTCTGTGATGATCTTTATCAATACAAGACCTGTATTTTCTAGCCCAAAAAGCATTACTAATCTCTCACAACTTCCATCTGGTTCTACTGCACCAAATTTCAATTTAACTGATATTACAACAAGTCAAACCTTTTCGTTAACTGATTTTGCAGGAAAAACTGTTATTCTGGACCTTTTCACAACGTGGTGTGGTGCTTGTGTTCAAGCAATTCCAAGAATAAGAGACATTCACCAAAGCTATTCAACAGAAGATCTGATAATTATCTCCATTGACCTTGATACAAGTGAAAGCGTAGAACAATTGAGAGATTTTATCCTTGAGCACGAGATGGAGTGGTTAGTTGCACTGGACAGCAATAGCGTTATCGATAGTAATTATGGTTCAGAATATGTGCCTACAATGTATATTATTGACAAGAACCAAACAGTTGCTTATTCGGAAATAGGATTTGTTTTTGAAGAGGTAGTCAACACATTAGATCAATTAGAACTCGTACCAATAAAACCCCTTCCATCGCGCACGTCTTCAAATGACATTCTTACTATGTTTATTGGAGTAATTCTCGTTGGAATGGGGATTGTGGTAATTTTCTCCATCAGTATTGTGTTTTACGTCCGTCATCAACAAAAAAAGAAAGCTGAACTATACAGAGCGAGTCTTGCCTTCAATCAACAGAAAGCCCAGATGTCCTTAGCTCATGAAGGATCCTTCTCTGACATCTGTCCTAAATGTGGACAATTACGAGAGGTGAATGCAAAATTTTGTGTTAATTGTGGTTCAGACTTTAGAATCTATTCTTGAGATTTCGTACATTACATTGATTTAAAACCTTCATACACAGCTTTTGAGATTTGAATGTCTTGTACTGCAACCCCAGTTAAATCAGCGACAGTAATCTCATCATCAGTTGATCGTTGAAGGTTTTTATTCGATATCATTGTACCAAGCTCTACCATATCGTCCTTTGTTATTTTCTCATCTTTCATAGCGTGGTAACACTCACCACGTGAAGCTGCCTGAGAAATACTATCAACAATAACTCGATCAGCTGTCTGAAGAATAGCAGGATCTAATTCCTTTTTTTCAGGTGTATCTGATCCCATGGCTGTTATGTGAGTTCCTTTTCTTACTTCTTCTACGGTTATTAAAGGTTTTTTAGAAGGTGTACATGTGATAATTAGATTGCACGTGCTAGTAATATCTTCTGAATTCAATGTGGTTTGAATATTAAACCCCGAATTTGTCATGTCTTGTTTGTATCGATCTAAACCACTTTGATGCCTTCCCCAGACTAATGCCTCACGACAAGGAATAACGGATTTCAAGTATTGTAATTGCAATTTTCCTTGTATTCCATAACCATAAATTCCGATTCGATTCACTGTCTTCGGAGCCAAGTATTTTGCGACAACTGCTCCAGCCGCAGCAGTCCTTATATTGGTCAAATGTCCTTCATCAAGTAAAATACATATAATTTCTCCAGTTTTTTGACTGAATAAGAGGTTAAGTCCATTAATAGAAGGTAAACCAATTTTATGGTTATCATAAAACCCCTGAGCGATTTTAACTACGTAATAGTCCCCTCCCTTTATGAAGCCATATTTTATGTGGCAATCCCCAGGAGGGTCTTTGAATATCATCTCTCCTACAGGTGGAACTACTACTTTTCCTTGTGAATACGCTATAAATCCTTCCTCAATCTCTCGAATGGGGTCAATATTCTTTAGAATCTCTTCAATCTGTTTTAATCTAACAATTTTCGTCATTTCTCATACCTCATGGATCCCATAAGACTAATCAGATAAACCAGCGTACTTACATGTAATTTCCACCGATTTTACCAGAGCTTGTGCTGCTAATGTTGCATTCTCTTTGATCAATTCTCCTTCTTCATCTAGCGTTCCTAATCCAGGAGTTAAGAACATATTACCGCTGTAAATAGTCGCTCCAGTTCCTACACCCATTTCCTCAAGTGCGACAATCATTGGATTTGTATTGGCAAACATATCCTCCATATTAAAGATAGGAATCCCAAATTCGTTATTATCCCATGTTTGTTCGTAATTCAGTTCAGTTCCTCCCATAGTATAGCTCTTAGTGATAATTAATTTCTCTCTGAATCTACTAGGTTCAAATGATTTGAATTCTTCAACAATTATATTATGATATTGATCAATTGGACGTTTTATCTTCTCAGGATTGTCACGAAGCATCTTTAAAACAGCAGTTAGACCAACAACAGAGTCTCGTCCAGGGTCCATCAAGGAGTATCTTGCTTTTCCGTGCGATGTAACATCTCCATATCTTTGGCCTCCAAAGCCTAATCCCTTCCGGACTGGAACCATAACTTCCTCATGTCCAACGATAAGACCAGAGATTGGAGCTCTAGCTGATTTATCCATGCTCCACATCATTATATCTCCACTTATTTCCTTTGGACCAAGCCCAATTACAGGCATCCCTCCACCTCCGTCGATCAAGTACGGAAGATCAAATTCTTTAGCGAGGGTTCCAATGCCCTTTTTAAGAAGGGGAATGCCATTCTGATCTTTTTCACCATAACCGTATCCAGGAGAATCATATCCAAGAGACGCAAAACCTGATAGTTGCTCAATATGCCGCTCTGCGACCAGTTCGATTTTGTCAATCGATTTTTGTGCATTGGTCTTTGTCATCAGTGGGACAAGATTGGATTTGATTCCATGGACTTCGTATTTAGTCCCTACAAGTTTCACAAGAACTGAATCAAGGTTTGGAAGGCATTTGGACTCTACTGCAAGCTCTCCACCCGTTACTGAACGATCAACTAATATATTTTTATATTTGGGAGGAAAAGGTCTTCCATATCCAGCTAAATATTCAGAGTCCTCACCATAAGGAGCAATAAATCTCGCCCGATAAGCCTCACCTTTTCTCAAAATGGGGGGAGTCATCAGTGTTTCAAAGGCCACTCGTATTGCAGCTTCACAGGTGTTGGTTACAGCAGAATCGTAGTCATCCCCATAAATATCTTTAACGACATTTCTTAATTCATCCTCCACCTTTCTTACGGAAATAACCTCTTTGTTTGCATTGATTATTTCTTCTAGGACATAATTAGGTAAAGGTCCAGGACACGACGAACTTCCAGGGTATAATCCAAAAGATTCGCTTTTGACATTGTTTAAACCAATATCAACCGCAGTTTTACGAGCTTCCTCCCGAATTCTAGGGAAATTTTCATAGATCTCTTGATACCAATGAAATTTGTGTTTTGCTTTCATGAAATCTTAACTCTCCAACATTAAGTGATAATGAGCACCGATTATTTCTAGAGAATGGAAATTAATGAAACCTTTCAACTTCGCGACGCAAAATTCTCTTGCTATATATTAGCATAATTGGAGAGATCTTTAATAATTTCTTTAAATAAAATGTAAATTACAGATTATCTAAGCCAATGATCGAATAGTGGACTAATTCTATCAGTACTAATTCCCATTAAAAAAAAGGATAGACGATTTATATGCCGGAAAACATCAAAGATGAAAAAAAAGACGAAAAGAAAAAAGATGACAAAAAGCCTTCAGTTCCAAAAGAAGAGTTAGTGGAAACCAAACATAAAGTTACAATTGACGGACAAGAGATTTCCTATACAGTAAGAGTAGGAACCATTATCATCAAGGAAGAAGAAGAAAAAAAAGAACCTCAAGCGAAAGCCTCCATTTTTTTCATTGCTTATACTCGAGATGATGTTGCTGAAGTGGAAAAAAGACCATTAACCTTCTCCTTTAATGGAGGACCTGGTTCCTCTTCAGTTTGGTTGCATCTTGGTGTTTTGGGCCCACGTCGAGTAATTGCAGAGAACAACGCACAACCCGTTCCCCCTCCATATCAGTTGGTTAATAATGAGTTTTCAGTGCTGGATATTACTGATCTGGTCTTTATCGATCCTGTTAGCACAGGGTATTCACGTGCTGTTCCTGGGGAAAAAGACAAGCAATTCCATGAATTCAAAAAAGACATTAAATCTGTTGCAGAATTTATACGTTTGTATTCCTCGCGTTTTAAACGCTGGGCTTCACCCAAATTTCTAATCGGTGAAAGTTATGGGACAACACGAGCAGCTGGATTAGCTGGCCATTTGCAAAAAGAGTTGGGAATGTATCTCAATGGAATAATGTTTGTTTCCTCAGTTCTTAATTTTCAGGCATCTCGTTTTTCCCCTGGTAATGATTTACCTAGTATCCTTTTCTTACCAACGTACGCAGCGACCGCATGGTACCATAAACGACTTCCAAAAGATTTACAGGTAGACCTACAACAAACACTTACAGAAGTCACCGAATTTGTATTAACAGAGTATACACTAGCTTTAATGAAAGGTGATACATTATCTGGTGAGGAACGATTCAGCGTCATCAAAAAATTGGCAAGATACACTGGATTATCTGAGAAATATATTGAGGGGGCCAATCTGCGCATTGACATTTACCGATTTGTTAAGGAATTACTGAGAGATCAACATCGAACAGTAGGCCGCTTAGATAGTCGCTTTACAGGTATTGATAGAGATGACACTGGAGCCGAGGTTGATTATGACCCTAGCTACGCTGTTATTCAAGGTCCCTATACTGCTACTTTGAATGATTATGTTCGTCGAGACTTAAACTTTGAAAGCGACCTACCTTATGAGATATTGACACCAATTTATAAAAAATGGAAATATGAGGACTCCCAGAACCAATATCTAAATGTAGCAGAGACCTTGCGAGAAGCCATGAGTATCAACCGTTTTCTGAAGGTATTTGTAGGCAATGGTTATTTTGATTTAGCCACACCTTTCTTTGCCACACAATATACGTTTAATCATCTTGGACTGGACTCCAGCTTGCAGGAGAATATTTCGATGGCATACTATGATGCAGGACATATGATGTATTTACATTCTCCTTCGCTGGCGAAGCTAAAAAAGGATCTAGCTAGTTTCATTCAATCTGCACTGCCAAGAAACTCAATAAAGGAGTCACTTTGAAACAATCGCGAGATTAAATGTAGAGAAACTGAAACTGCTAGTTAGGTTGGACCAATGAGTCGAGATTGAAATGTGAGGAAAACAATTTCTTGAACAACGAGCTAAAAGGAATACCTAGAAGCATGATTATTAGGATAAATCCGTTTATTAGATCGAGAATTATTAGATCGAGAGTTAGTTCTCCTATTCGAAGAATAACTTTTCTTTCTTTCGACCTGAATCCTTTCAACCTGAGGAGTTTTCTGTTTTTGGATAGTATTTTCATAGCCTCTAAATAAATGAAAGGATTTTTCGTTGTCTCTTTGTGATACTAACGTCAGCGCTTTCCCTGCTTTTCCTGCTCTTGCAGTTCTTCCTATACGGTGGATGTACGCTTTTCGGCTGTCAGGAAGGTCATAATTGTAGATACGTGTAACACCTTGAATATCTAACCCTCTTGCTGCCACATCGGTAGCAACTAGCACTTTAATCCTTCGTGTTTGAAAGTTGTTGAATCGTTTGGTCCGCTCATACTGAGAAAGACCTCCATGGAGTGCTATAGCCTTGATTCCTGAATTATTTAAGTTTTTAGCAACAAAATCGGTATATCGTCGGGTATTACAGAATATCATTGAAAGATCATTGCTCTTATTTTGTTTTAAAAGATGTACAAGCAAGGAAAATTTCAGTGAATCACTAACAGAAAAATAGAATTGTGTCAACTTAGTTGGGTCAACAT
>JAEOTU010000104.1 GCA_016839665.1 Candidatus Hodarchaeota archaeon | reverse complement strand
TCATTACGTATCCACTAGAGAATTGCTTCCCTAAATAGCGCTCACGTAAAGCGGTCTTGCCTACTGCACCATCACCGAGCAGACAGACTTTCATAAGTAGCAGTTAAAGTCAGCTCCTATTTGTGTTCATCATGTGGATTCAAAAATTCATTAAGGATTCAAATTACAAGGTGGAGCTTTGATACTTAAATACTTGCTATTAACCCTTAGATTCTTATTTTTTAGCTTTTCTGATAAGAAATCTTTTTTAATGCAGATAGGAGTAAATTGTCTTTTCCTCTATATTCCATCATCCGAATAACAGAAGAATCTCTCTTTGAACGAGTGAATGACCAATCTCTGTAAGCTTTCAGTTAATGAATTTTTAATTAACAAATTATAATGAGCAATTACGAATCATTCTTCTAAAATATTGATATGTAACAATTATAAAAAGACGAAGATTTATTATAGTTTTAATCAAACTTTAATAAACTTCAAAAGTCTCTTTTATTATCATAGTGGTTAAAGAGGTATTCCCTTCTCACTAATATATGAACTTTTGAAAAGAAACCATAAACGGATTGGAAAGTAAGGATAATGGTTGGACTGAAGATTTCTTCAGAAGAAATTAAGGATATTGTCCCTATACTAGGATTAACTGATGATGATCAAGGAAAAGTGTACATAAGTTTACTTTCATTGGGAATGGCTACTCTTGGTCAGATTAGTATACTTTCAGGATTGGATTACATTAGAACTCAAGAAGCACTCCAAGTTTTAGTAGGTAGCAAACTAGTACAGAGAATTCCAGGAAAAGTTGGACGGTATATAGCCTTGGAACCATTCTTGAAGTCCTTTTTTCTTGCATATGATCCAATCACCCTAGTAAGCATCCGAAAAGAATCAAAAAACGCTTTAGATGTAAAAGTAAAGCAAATTGCTGAGATTTTTACTGAATCAATTGAGGCTTTTCATAAACAGACTTCAGAATTGGAAAATGACTTTTCTATAGGTTTGGATCCATTAAAACAGAATTTCTCTAAGCTTGTAGATAATTTTCTCAAAAACATTCAAACCTCGGAAAGTCAAACACAATTAAGTATAGAAGAAATTCGATCGAATGTCCAATTTGTTGTAGAGCAATCAGAAAAACTCAATGAAGAAATTCGTAATGTTAACCTTACAAAAATAAGGGAAATTCCTCAGATTTTTGGACCATTAATGCCTGAAATTTCCCAGGAATTGACAACAATTTCTCAAGTATCGAATAATGCCTTAGAGAATTATATAACAGGTTATAAGTCTGATCTAAAATCATTAAAAGGCGATGTTGATGAAAAAATTGGAGATTATTCCAATGGCCTCAACGAAATGCTCGATCAGTTTGACAATGATCGTTCTGAAGAGTACAATAACTTCGGAAGTAACATTGAAAGAATCGACGCATTACTCGAAAACCTCAGACTGAATGCAATTCAAAAAAGAACAAAATTCAACGAAATTCGAGAAGGGTATAAAGAGATTGATGAATTGGTGAGGGGACGACATACAGAGCTAATGAACATGCTAACTGAGATGGAACCGTTAGTTACTAATTCAATTGATGATATTCAAAGTAGAAAACTGTTTAAAGGAAAGGATGCATTTTTAGCTAGCTTAACACAGGTAGATGGACAAAGAAAGTCGATTCAACAAATCCTCGTAGATCAATCAATGACACTGGAAAAGATCAACAGATTAAATAGTATATTGAAAGAATCTGAGGATGAAATTGTACAAGCATCTGAAATCGGTTTATACGAAGTAAAAAAAGTACTAGACGAAGAGGTTAGATTGGTTTCCCACAATTTGCTAAAAATAAAAAGTGATATTAGTTCGGAATTTAGAAAATCAATCCAGAACTTCCTAGATATGAAAAAACAGGACATACAAGCGAAAATAGAATCATTTGAAACAGTTTTTGATCAAAAAATCAATGATTTTAATCTACAATTGAATGATACAACTTCGAAATTTCTAGATTACCTTTCAAGTTTAACCCAACAGACTACGGAGAAATTTGAAACAAATTTGGAATCATTCTTTAAGAAAAAAGACTCTTTTGATGAGAAAACAATTAGTTTAACAGGTATTCTTGGTACATTAAATAAATTTGGTTTTGATTCTAGTTCAGACTTGAAAGGTGTAATGAATCAGATTTCTGATCTTAATAAATCTTATAGTGAATATCTTTCTAGCTTGAATACCTTTACAACAAATTTTGCAGATTTACAATTAGAGAATTTCAGTTCTACATTGAATAATGTTAAAGAAATTCTTAATTCCCAGATTTCTACAGTTGGACATCAAATCGAACAAGAAGTCTCAGCCCTAACATTTTCTATAAAAGAAATGAAGCAGAAACTTAACAAAATCTTTGATTTATCAAGATCGGTTGGGATTACGGAAATCGAATCCTCATTGCTTTCCAGCGATCTAGTTATTGGAGAAACAGCAATTATTATGATGTTACGGGATTTAACTTTACGTGCCAAAACATCTTTGACTATTCTAATGCCCCGTCCAGAGCTTCAAACTTTAATCGCAGCCTCAAAATTACCTATGAAGACTCGAGTAACCATCATTGGGGATTTCAGTAAGGTTCCTGAGTCAACTTTAAAGAAAATATTATCATCAGCTAATCTTAGATTAAAACAGTTGGATATTATCGATTTTTGGGGTTGTATTCGAGATGCCGAGGAGCTATTAGTCTGTCCTGAACCCAAGCATCCTGAAAAAGAGGAACTTATTGGGGTCATAACTGCAAATGAAAACTTGGTTGAGCTGTTTTCTCAAGAACTAATGACTTACACAACACGGAGTCGAGAAATCACATTCTAAATTGGTTAATTCCAATTGTTCATAGAAAAAAAGGAGCTTAGTTAAGGCTGGAGTTTCTGGGTTGCAGCTAATCTTGCTTGCTCCAATGTCTGATCATCAGCAGAAATACGTTTAGTCAAAAGTATTTGAATATCGCCATTACGAACATCAAAATCCACACGACCAGCTGAATATTCAATCGAATAATGATCATTTTTTCGAGTAAGGTAAACATCGCCAGTATTCGAAAGAGCAATTACGAACCGACCAGCTATGCTCTCAGGATCATTAACAGGTCTTTCTGTTACTTCAAGTGTTCTAGGGGGTTCTTGAGAAAAATCAGCCTCAGCTGCAGCTACAGCTACAGTCTTCACTAGAGGTTGAGTGTCGGATTCTAATTGCTCTTGTTTTAGAAAAGTTGGAATATATTCAAGTTCTGCTTCGGTTTTTTCTTCTACAATGGGTTGGCTAGGAGTATCTGCAATGAATTCAGGTCTATCTAATGAATACTTATGTCCCTCTTGAAGGAGAACTTCAGGAATTACTTCATCTTTAGTGATTTCAACTTCAAATCCCATCCCAATTCTTATTTGAGTATTAGGAACAGAAAAGCCAGTTTTCGTAATGGATTGTACTCGACGCTCAATTATCTTTTTTGCTATCAACGATAAATGGCTAGGAATTTTTACTATAATTTTTTCGGTGTTTTCATCAATAAGGAGAACAGCTTCATCACCAAGATGTTCAATTTTTTCATTGGTAGCGACGAATTCATCTGATCTCCAAATACAGGTAAGAATGATATTTTTTTCACTCATAAGTAATTGCCCTCAATCTTCATCTTCGTCCCTAAGGATTTTCAGAGCTTCTCGTAAAGATAGAGACAACATATCATCTTCTTCTTTATCATCAGCTTCGTCCTTTTGTAGAAGCATACTCGTTAGAGACGGCGTGGGTTCAATAACATCTTCTGAGGGTTGATCAAAGCCACTGGTTTTCAATGCTTCATCAAGAGCTGCGATTTTGTCTGGTGTTGGAGGTATAGAAGGAGCACCAAGTTCAGATACAGGAGTAAGACTTGGAGTTGGCTCTGGTTCGGGTTCTGGCACTGGTTCGACTTTTCGTACTGGTGGGGGTGTTGGTACTGGTTCGATTTTTGGTACTGGTGCGGGAGTTGGTACTGGTTCGATTTTTGGTACTGGTGCGGGAGTTGGTACTGGTTCGATTCTTGGTGTTGGTGCGGGGATTGGTTCTGGAGTCGGTTCGATAAGCATTTCTTCTAAGGGAGAAGCTGGTTGAGCTTCCTCTCTTGTTGGTACTTCTGTTTGGAGCATTTCCTCGAGAGGAGAAATAGGTTTTTCTTCAGGAGTAATTCTCGATGAAAGACTGCTTTTGGTTTTTCCGATGAATAATAAGAATTTAACAGGATCTTGAAGTGCTAACCACTGTTTATTAGCTAATTTGGCCATATCACGAACTCCTTCCCAATATTTAGTAGGTTTTCCTTCTTGATCAGCAACAGGAATGTCAATCCCTAATGCATCACCTAAAGTTGATCTTACTCTTGCATCACCTTTAGATTCAATTTGTGATAAGAAAATTGGGAGCTCGCTCATTTTCTGAGTTTCTTTTAAATGGTTGTAAAGGTTTTGAATTAGCTCTAAGGTTTCAATAGCTGATTTGATATAAGTTGGATCAATGCTCATTTCTTAATTCATCCTATAGCTGACTGAAATAATTTTTATTGATACGGGGTTGCGACTATTTCTTATTTACTGTTCAATTAATATCCATTTTTTGTATTTAAAAAAGTAATTTTTTTCGCGCTTTCGAAAAATTTCTCTGCATACTTCAATCTAATGTGGATTTAAAGGTTAATTCTTCAAATTTTTAATGATCATCAACATACTCTTTGTTTTCCGAAAAATCCCGAGCATCTATTCGGTCGGGGAGATCATTCCCCCATGAACATCGAAGATCAATTTGTATATCAGTTTGGACTCCATAAATTGGCATCGTTCCAAGATTCCTCATCCGAGAAATTAACGCTAATGTGATAACATCACCAACTTCAACATTATATTCTTCAGCGGCTTCCATTGTCAAATCAAAAGCAGCTTCTAAATTTTCACCAGTAGAAACAATATCTTCGACAAAAAGGATGGAGACATTTTCTTCCATAAAATCAGCGAATTTTTCTTCAAATGCAGGATCATGATATTC
>JAEOTU010000103.1 GCA_016839665.1 Candidatus Hodarchaeota archaeon | reverse complement strand
TTGAAGCAATAATAAAAGCTGCTGGTGGAAAACCAGATGAATCAAAAGTTAAAGCCCTTGTCGCAACATTATCATCAATAGACATTGATGAAGTAATTAAAGGAGCCTCACTATTGACAACTGCATCACCAGGGGCCTCAGTATCTGAACCTACTAAAGACGTGAAAGATGCAGTAAAATCAGAGGAAGTAGAAGAAGAAGAGGGTGATGATCTCGGTTTGTCCTCTTTATTTGGATGACCTTCCCTTCCCAAAAAATTGGTTTTTATGAACTTTTTTACCCTCGGTGACAATACCGAGGGAACTTTTGCTTTCCTAGATCAGACAGCGTTTATTTGTTTTGTAAGTTAAACGATTTTTGCCAAAGCACCTGATGTTAAGAGAAGATTTTTTAGAACCCTTTAAAAGACTCAATGATATAATTATTTCAAGGTTAAAAGATAAAAACGTACAATTTCTCATCTAAATGTAACTTCTAATGTTTTTAAAGATTGGGCCAGTGGTGAAGCTGGTATCACGCCTCCTTCGCAAGGCGGAGTTCACATGGTGTTACCCCTGAATAACCGTAAACCCCGAGTTCAAGTCTCGGCTGGTCCACCATTTGTGTAGTTAAATGATTGATTTTAAACTCTTGGAAATCCTAATGTCGATTCAAAAGACAATTACGAAAGAAAAACTTGTTAATAAATCAAAAAAGGAGTTTCTAAGAGCTGGATACTCTCTCTGGAGCGAGAACATAAGATCTAATGCCTTCGATTTCATTGCTAAACAAAATCTAATTCCAGGTTTAAAACCTAGCTCGCAAAGGATTATTATAAAAGTATTGGTTGATTTAGACCTGTTTAAAAAGCAAACTTCTGTTGACTTACAATTGATTTCGAAACTTATCTCAGGATTTCCTTTAATAGTAGCTCATTCAGCAGCGGGAAAAAACATTAAAGGAGCAACTTTGTATCGGAGACATGATGTTTCTGCAATCTCAATTAAGACTTTACAAATGTTTCTTCAATATGAAAAAGGTTTAACCTCATCTAAAATCTCAAAATTTACACATCGTGGAGGAATTTTTGTTAATATTTCTAAAGAGAAATTTAAAGAACGAAGAAAGCAATTGCAACTAGAAATGACTATTCTTTCAAAGAAAGTAGGGATATCACGACATTCTCTTTACAAATATGAAAGAGGGGAAAGCTTCCCAAAAATCAAAAATTTCGATTTATTGAGTAAAATACTTGGTGCAAATCTGGATATTCCTTTAGATATTTTAGAAACGCAGTTTAACGACATAAGTCAACATACATTAAAAGGTTATCAACGACCCCGATCCAATTTACAAAAGGAAATCACGAATTACCTTGAGGATAAAGGATTCAACGTGCTTTGGTTTAAATCTGAACCTTTTGATGGACTTTCTGAACCACAAAAGGATGACCCTCCTTCTGATAATCGAAAGGATGTTACTTATCCAGTGATCACTGGTGTAACATCATCAAATGAAGAAAGTGATTCGAACCGGATTTTCTTGATAAACAGTCTCTCAAAATTTCTCAAGAAGAGAGCGATTTGGTTTATTGAGGATGAAGAGAACATTGAGATTCTGGATTCTTCCAAAGAATCATCACCATTAACTGTAATTAAAATTTCAGATCTTGAAGGTATGGCTCTTGTGGACTTTAAAAACATACTAGAAAAGAAAAAATACTCTGACTTCTTGAGAAATCAGAAAATGGACTAGCTATCTCACCACTTAATCTTCCTAACTTGAGGCCTATCCTTTCCTTGAAAAATAGATATCTTAGATGACTATAAAGAAATACCTGATTTCCTCTTTGATTTGTAGTTAAATCAGTAGAATCTACCTCTTAGAGACTTTTGAGTATAGAAATCAATTTTATACTTAAAATTCATCAAAAGTGATGCTGATCAGTGCAATCCCGATTGGAAACAAAACTGTCACCTTGGTAAAAGGAATACTCAGAATTTTATCACCATTCCGTATTATTAACTAATTCAGCATTTAGACTACAAAGCTGCAGAGCAGGGAATAACGGTCATTAGCCAAGAGGAAAGTTATTCGAGTAAGTGTTCTTTTTTTGATAACGAGCCAATCAAACACCATAGCAAATATCTAGGCCGAAGAATGACTAGAGGGCTATTCAAATCTCAAAAAGGCACTATTATTAATACTGATGTGAGTGGGGCGTATAATATTCTGAAAAAAGCACTCCTGAACGCTGTTGACGCTGACAGGATAGAGGATGTCGGGTTACATTCCACACGATGGAGATAAGCTGCGGTGACGAACTAGGTGATGACCTCATGTGAATGAAGTTGAACATTTTTTTGTCAATTTTAATAACCTCGAAAGGAAATTAAGCTAGATTCATTGTGCCCCTTATCATACATCATTTGATAATATTATCCCCTACGGTTATATTCCAAGGAATACTGTTTATCATATCGCTTACGTTTAATTTTGATAAACCTTAGTCTTGAAAAGGACCATAAAAGTGATTAACAAATGATGAATAAGTCTTAGAGGTCAATGATATGTCGAAAACACAACCAGAAGAAAAAGATGGGAATTTACCTCGTCTTCCTTGGATTCCTGGTCTAAAAAAACTTGCGATCGATTTTCGCATCCCTGACATAGAACTACCCTACGAAGCACCCCACAAGTATCTTTTAGCCTTCATGCTCTTACTAACTATTTTCATTTTAGCTGGTGGAATCTATGATCTTACAGAGCAACCACTTCCAATGGGACAAACCACCACTCAACTCGTTCCAGTATTTAAATCATCAAGTGAGCAATTCTTAGTTGAATCTCTTATTGCAGGGCTATTCTTCGGAATAGGTACAGGTGGACTTTATCTAATCCGCCACTCAACTCGCTTTGCTTATGATGTTAGAACTTCCATTACACTCTTAATCTTAGGTATTATCCTCACTCTCGTCGCAACTGGCGGAACTATCGTTATGTACGACTTTAAAACTACTTAAAAATCATTAACCATCCGTTTTGCCGGGATTTTGTATATATATTAGAGTTTAAACTCTTGAGAGATACTATAATCCGAAAGTCAAGCGGACAGGTTAACGGTTTTCTATTTCCCTGTAGTACGGCGCTGGCCTTGAGTCAAAGGAAAGTTATAGACGTTGCCAGAAAGCCAGTGTACTTCCTGTACGCGAGGGTTCAAATCCTAGAATCAGTAATCAATTTGGATCCAAATTAATTTTTGGATTATATCCTAGATTTGCATTCACATTATTAACAGGATTCATTCTAGTATTCAATCAATAGATAATTACTTTCAATCAATAGCGGGTTTAATTCACAGGTTTTTCTTCGTTTTAGTATTATTAAGCTTTTAAAGGTCTTATTCAATCTGGTTGAAACAATCCTTAGCAAATGTACTATTTAAAAACCAAAAAAATAAAAGCTCTCAATAGCTTCAATAAAAGATAACTGATCTACTCTGATATTTAGCGTTGATACCAAGAAATTTCATCTTTCAGAAGAGTCTTTCTTCAATACACAACAAATGAGAATTATCTAAAAAGTGATTTGAACCTCTAAAAAAGCAACTTAACAGAAGCAAAGCATCTACTTTGCCGGGGTAGCCAAGTGGACGGGTTATTGGTCCACCATCACCCTGTAAAACGGCGCTGGCCTTGAGACATTGAAGAATTTTGCTCTATAACTGAAAGCCAGTGTACTTTTGTACTCGAGGGTTCGAATCTCAGGATGTTATTATTCTGAGAGAAAATCCCTCCCCCGGCGCTCTACACATATTATTTCAATTAATAAATCTCAAATTTTACATAACCATGATTTCTCGGGTTAATCTTCAGTATTTTGCTAATAGGGTGTTCCAAGCCTCATTGCCCAACTATTTCACGATAATCTATGCATTTCTTCACCAGAAGAAAAATATGAGGGCGTTTGCTTTAAATTACAACACATTTCATTTTCATTGACAGAAGAAACATCATGGTTGAGTTCAATAGGACTGGCAATGAAACTCAGGAATTCATTCCCGACGGGAATTTCTGAGAGAATTAGTCAACAAGTTTCTCTAAGAAGCAACGTTCTGTTGAATGATTGTAGTAGAAACAGAAAATACTTGGAATTTCTTCGCTAAGAGTTTGGAATTCTTTACTATATTTGGTTCACAGCTTGATGTAAATCCAATCAGCTCTCGCCGGCCACTTTCTCTTGTAAAGAATTTAGCTTCAAACTAAATACTGACCTCAATGGGAGCCAAAACCTATCCGATTTTGATGAGGCTATTATCGGATAGGCTTCTGTTAATAGTCTGAATGTTGTGGGAGTTCCCCTCACAGAAACCATTCTATTATTATGCAGACTACTAGCGACAAGCCACTGATTTCAGCCAGTGGTAATTGATTTAAAACCAACAATCCTTATAACTCCAAATTCTTCTCCCCATTTGAGTAATC
>JAEOTU010000102.1 GCA_016839665.1 Candidatus Hodarchaeota archaeon | reverse complement strand
TATGGAAGCAATGTGGACAGACGTTCACCAATCTTAAGGGTTTTAGCCTTCATTCCTTCTAAATCTCTGTAATTATACGTATCCCCGCCTTGTACACCACCTACATCGGGAAAAACACCTACCAGTTGATTGGCAATAGCAGCATTTGAAGTGATGTTATAGTTTTGAAAAATAACGGATAATAAATCATAATCTAGAAGGATCGCGTTCGAAAGACCTGACTCAAATCGTTCTTGATTCTTAACCACTGACGCAATGGTTACGTTGATGGTTCCATTAAGACCAAGAATTTCGGATCGGTTTTTCGAGTCCTCTTCACCAAATGGAAATAGTTCAATTTCAACTCTGTCTCCACTTGAGACATTCAAAGATCGAGCAGCTGATGGAAGAATATAGGCTTGATTTTCTTCTGGTTTTAGAACTAGTTCATTATTGAAAAAATCTGTCAGAGCACCAATTTCTAGCTCTTCTTCCTTCGTCATATCAGTAAAAATGAGGGATGTTGGAAAAGGTTCCGAGTATTCTGAGGAGGTTCGAACATAATCCGAGTCAATAATTAGTCTGGGAGTTACACCCCGTAGTTCTGGTTGTTGAGAATATATATTTACCAGCTCTGTAGAATTAAACCAAGGCCTAAAGAATCCTTGTTTTGTCAATGTCGCCCCATCCCATGTCCCATCGTTAGTTTTGTTATTAATCTCAAGTTGACGGGTGATATTAATGTCTAAAGCCCAATTAAACACATTATGAGTATCTGCTGTAACTAATTCAAATTCACTATCGACTTCTCCTGCTGAAGCAGTTGCGAGTGCGAGTGAATCTGCAGCAAGGGAATCAATCAGAACATTCATAGAAACTATCAGTGACACACTTACCATCATTCCAAGAAAACCAAGTATAGCTCGAGCTTTCTTTTTACGAATGGTTCGGGCAATAAACTCAATATAAAACCATGGAAATCGAATCGTCATACAATAATTCCATCCTTGTTTTAATTAGGCCAATGGACTTGTTATGTCCTTAGCGATCTTTCCATCATGCATTTGAAGAATTCTTTTGGCGTACTGGGCAGTCGGAGGATCATGAGTGACAAGAACGATTGTCACGCTCCTCTCTTCGTTTAATTTTACAAGAATGTTTAAAATTTCCTCTCCTGTAACTGAATCAAGATCCCCAGTAGGTTCGTCTGCTAAAATAATCGAAGGGCTGTTGGAAAGAGCTCTTGCAATTGCAACCCGTTGTTGCTCTCCTCCACTGAGTTCGCTTGGTAAATGATCTGCTCGATCTCCAATCCCCAAAGAGGTCAATAATTCTACTGCTCTTTTTCGCCTCTTTTTCTTTGAGAAACCTAAGAATGTCATAGGCATTTCAACATTTTCACGAGCTGTAAAGTAACTCAGAAGATTGTAAAACTGAAAAATAAAACCAATATGTTTCAATCTTATATCTGCAAGAGTGTCGTCAGAAGCAGTAGAGAGGTTAGTGCCACCAACAATAATCTTCCCTCGTGTTGCCTTATCAATTGCCCCAATTAGATTTAATAATGTTGTTTTTCCACAACCCGAAGGGCCTGTCACGGCGACAAACTCCCCATTCTTTATTTCTAGATCAATTCCCCTAAGGGCAGGAACGCTTTGTTTTCCGAGTAAATAAGTTTTCTGAATGTTTTCTAAAGTAATCTTACCGAATTCTTCATCCATCATCTAAATACACCACAACTATACTTTAAACCTCTAGTACTTCCTGCAATTAACCACGAGAAGTAATTACTCCATCTTCCATTACAATTTGCCTTTCAGCATACGCAGCAATGTCGTCTTCATGGGTGATTACGATTATGGTTGTTTTTGTTTCCTCATGGAATTTCTTAAGTAAATCCATAACTTGTTTGCCTGTCATCGAATCAAGGTCACCTGTAGGTTCATCAGCGAAAATTATTGCAGGTTGATTAGTAAGAGCTCGTGCAATCGCAACACGCTGCATTTGGCCCCCGCTTAATTGTGCTGGAAATTGCTTTGCTTGTTGATCAATACCAACACCTTTTAATAGGCCTTTTATTCGTTTTTTCAATTCTTTACTCATTCCAGCTAAGTCTGCAGGTAGGGCTACATTTTCTTGGGTGTTAAAATGGGGTAACAACGCATAACTCTGAAAAATGAATCCCATTTCCTTCAATCGGAGTTCCGACTTTTCAGAGTCTTTCATTCGATGGAGGTCCTTTCCACGGAAATAAACTGCACCATGATCAGGGGAATCAAGACTTGCCATACAGTTCAATAACGTCGTTTTCCCTGCGCCCGAGCTACCAACGATAGCTACGAATTCCCCTTCCTTAATATCAAGATTCACCCCTCGTATGGCGTAAACGGTTGTACGACCCAAATTATAGTTTTTGAATAGTCCTCTCAATGCAAGAATTGTATCTCTGTCGATTTCTTCTTGTTCAGTGTCTGAAGCAGCATTGAGTAATTGTGCATTAAAGCTAAAGAATGGTAGATCTGAACCAAAGTAGTCGGACCAAATTTTCAACATCTCTGCCTCAACAAAAAGATCAATACTTATTTCGCTGACGGCTATCAATGCTTGTTTAAAATCAACAACTGATTCAGCAGTTATAACCCCGTTTACTCCTACATCAAGGTAGTCTCGAATACATAATTGACACCGTTGGATTAATTCGCCAACTTCATGGAGTTTTGATTTTCCTGTCTGAATTTCATCCGAAATTCTCGCAAGTGCTGTGTTAAAGTCAAGCAAATCACTCTTCAAATTGTATTGCGTCAATGACATACGTGGAATTTCGAATAAATTAAAAATCCGATAAATCAAATTCTCTAGGTCTTGTAGTGCGCTTAATTTTGCCACTAAAATACGCAAGAACAACTCAAATTTTGTTTGTAACTTCTGATCATCAGTTCTATAATGTTGTTTCAAGATTTCCTGTTCTAATCGTTGAAGTACCGTATTCATTTCATCCAACCGTTGGATAGTTGGTTTTAAGAATGTTACAAAGAAATTAACGATAAGGAATTGGTCTACAAGCCCTCCAATATTCATTGGAGTTTCAGAGGTATTGCCAGAAAAAACTGGAAAATCAAAGCCAGAGAGATAAAATCGATATTGTTGGGTTTCATCAATGTCCCAAAGAGTGACAAAGCTCTTTGAGCTTAATTCACAAAAAATCCTTGGTAAATCAACATTAATTTTCTTTAACTGCATATCAAGTTTTTTGGGTAAGTTGGAATCGATTTCTTTAATGAAATTTTTAACAATCTGAGAAGTTTCATGCAATTCCTGATTGTTTTGTAAATAATTTCTGAATCGAGATTCGTTATTCTTATTGTACTTCTCAAATCGCTTGTAAAGGGTTTTTTTCTCAATTCTTTCAATCAAACTTGGATTATACGTTCCATTATCTTTTTCTCCCGACACGAAAATAAATGAATTTAACTCTTGACTAGCTATTGCATCTTTACGAGTATGCAATGCCTTTTTCAGATCAGAGGCAACTTTTTCGCGTAATGCGAGATTGATAGATCTTAGGGGTTTATTTATGAAGGCAGCAGTATATACTTTCATGGTTAATCCTCCGTAAAGGGGCCATATTCAACACTAGATATCTTGCCATCAATCATGTGAACGATATAATCACATTTTTCAGCGATCCAGCGATTATGGGTTACTAGAACGAAAGTTTGGTTGTTAATTTCATTTATTCTCCGAAACATGGTCATTACCTCTGCGCTAGTGGTGGAATCAAGGTCACCAGTGGGTTCATCACCTAATATTATAGCTGGCTCGTTAATTAACGCTCTAGCAACAGCTACTCGCTGTTGTTGTCCTCCCGAAAGTTCCAGAGGATCATGGTACAGTCTATCACCCATACCTAGGTCTCGTAATAGCATTTTAGCTTGCTCTCTTGCAACAGCTGAGTTCAATCCTTTCAATAGAAGTGGAGTCTCAACATTCTCTACAGCTGTAAGAAATGAAAATAAATTGAAGAGTTGAAAGATGAAGCCGATATTATCTCGCCTAAACGCCGTCATTTCGTCATCAGAGAGCTTATTTGTATCAATATTGTTAATAATAATTTCTCCTCCAGAATTATGATCCAAATGTCCGATCATATTCAACAACGTAGTTTTCCCGCAACCTGAAGGCCCCATTATGGCCATCATATCTCCTCTTTTGACCTCGAGATCGATACCTCGAAGAGCACGGACTTCATTCGATTTTCCTTCGTTGTATCGTTTATGCAATCCTTGTATTTTCAAAATGGGTAGAGTTTCATCATAAACATGGAAACGGATACCATCAACAATTATTATTTCGCTGTATGACATTTTTTTGTTCCTCCAAATTATCCTACGTACCTAAGAGCCTCCGCTGCAGGAATCCTAGATGCAACCCATCCTGGTATTGCTCCTGCCAGTAAGCCAATAAATGTAATAAATGATAGATATGCACCAATTGTCCCCCAGGGAATAACTACTGGAACATCCAACATATTAGCGAATCCTACATTGATGAACAATCCATTAACCACTCCAATCACTAATCCAATGAAACCAAGAACTAAAAGTTCCAAAAGAGCTGCTAACATTACCTGAAGTCGTGGGAAGCCTATTGCTCGCATCATACCAATTTCACGTTTTCTTTCAGCAACGTTTCTAACTGAGATTACAGCCATCCCAACAGCACCGATTATTAATCCGAAGTTGACGTAAATCTGAAGGAAATTTGTCATCTGTTCCATCATTTCTAATGATGATTCGAGTTTGGAATAAAGGGATGTAGCGGTTGCTACGATGAAGCTGTCATTAATTATTACTCGATATCCACTGTTTTCGGTATTAGTAAATTCTTCGATATCCTTGACGATTGTTTCGACCGCTGGATTATCAATAGCATATTTAGTTTTAATAAGATAGGTATCAAATTGGTCAGGAGCTCTCGATGTTGGTGTAACACCATCTGCTTCTCCGAAGAAATTTGTAAACTCGGAATATCGCTCAGGTATATAGATAGATCCTAAAGCACTTCCCATGCTGTCACCTGAAAAACCCCCATTTCCAAAAGCTCCACCAAAACCAGAAGCTGAGAGAGGAAATCCACCTGCACGTTCACTATCAAAACGACCACCTAAGACAAACGGTTGATAAACTGAAAAACCGTAAATTGAAGTATTCATGGGAACCCAAATTTGCATACCGATCGGTAGAATGAATGAATCTGTAAAAACGATTGGCCTTTTGATAACGGTTCCATTTACATCTTCTAAGACTTCTACCTCATCTAGATCTTGTGAGAAAAAACTCTCAAAATCGATCGTATCTGAACCAATTAGACTTTCCAGATCAAATGAGACGTTATAGGCTGACATCTCATAAGACGGATCGAAAAAAGCATCCCATGCCTCCTTAGAAAGGTCTAAAAGCTCGTTGTCAGTCATATCAGAGCCTGTAAAACCAAAACCCGAGGTTGACATACCTTTTGGCCGAATACCATCAGGAAGACCTGCAAGGTAGAAATCATATCGCCAATCGTCATCAGAGGCATCTGATGCACTACCACGTATTTGATCGGAGCGTATTTCGCCGAAACCAATTGGAAGGAGATGAGATTGGGGATTAAACTCAGGTGAATACGGATCCTTCGTTGCTACGAATTTCGTAAAATCAGTAGTTGTCGAAAAGGTTTTTAATCCAATGATGTCGGTTATACTAGAATCTAGGTTATAGATTTCATCTGTATATGAAGTACCATCAAGGACTGCCTCAGGTTTACTCAATGTTACGTATAAATCAATACCACGAGAATCTTCTTCAGATTGTCCAATTGAACTATCAATATTGGTTGCTACCAAAGAAGCAACCGTAACATTTAGAGTTAAAACCACAGCAAAAATTGCAAACGTGAGAGTGGACCGTGTTTTATGAGACGAGATGAGTGCAGGAGCAATTTGAGCCACCCCTTTAACTCCACTGATCTTGATTAAGCTCCCTCTTAAAAATCGCATCAACAGAGGAAGATTCATTCCAACAATCAATACGGATCCTATAATGATTTCAACAATACTGAAAATTAAAATGTCCAGTGCGGCTCCTGACATGTCCGTTATCCAACCATCACCCATTGCAACAACAAATAAGAAAACTGGAGTAGCCCAAAGAACAATAGCTGTGAGGTTAAATGCCTTAGTACGATCAATAAAGCGTGATAAGATAATACCAAGACCTGAAAATAGAAAACCAGCGCCAAGAAGAATGTTTTCCCATTCTGCAATGCTGTCCCAGCCGGCTACTTGCCAGATATAATCCAAATCCTCGTTGATGTTTGGATTATTACTTAAGAGGAATATCATTCCTATAATGCTTAGAAGTATCCCTAATACAACCAGGTTTCGACCTGATTTTTGTTCAAATGCTATCTTTATTCCTCTCAGAGCCTCTACAATATTTACGCGAGAAGCTCTCAAAGCGGGAAGAAGTCCCGTAAGGATACCTAGTACTACCCCTATTAAGACTGATAAGACTACTACACTTTCTTTAATAACGGGTTGTACACTAGCACTTCCAGTTCCAAATAAACCTACTAAATATAGTGCTACTATCTGCCCGAAGATTAATCCTCCAAATAAACCCAATATACCCCCAAAAAAACCTTGAAATAGCGTCTCAAACAGCATAGAAAGAAATATTCCTCTCCTTTTTTCACCAACTGCTCTCAATACCCCTGTTTGGAACTCTCGATCCTCAACAGACATTAATTGTACATTTGTGATAAGAAGGACACCAGTAATAATGATGAGGAGCCCTAATACATTCAGAAAGGCTGACATCATATTGAACATAAAATCGAGAATACCAATGAATGTTAATCGTGTAGAATCTATAGCATAGACATCAAATAATTGATCATTCACTGTTTTTTGAGGTAGTACTCCTTCTAAAGCATCAAATTGTTCTTGAAGGTAATCTTCATCAATTGGAGAGCCAAAATGATCCGTTTGGAACGTTATCAAATAAGAATCAATAATATCTTTATTACGAGAAATATCTTGTAGACTTAACCATTCTTGCAATCCTTCTAAAGAAAAAAGAACACCCCTCGAGGAAGCTCCAATTCCCGGGATTTTAGAATCAAAAATTCCAACAATTGAGAGTTCAACCCTTTCAGTGGTAAATTCAACAGTAAAAATAGGAAGACCAGTAGTAAAGTTAATAATGGGAAGACCAGTAGTCGAATTCAACATCATCTTGAGTGTGAGGTTGCTAAATTCTGTAGTCAAAGGAACTGGCAGTTCTGTGCTTTTATTAAGTCCTAAATCTTCAGCTAGACTACTCGCAATTAAAACACTAGAATTATCATCTAATTGAGTTTTGATATTTATTTCTTCTCCTGATTGCCAATCGTAGAAAGATCCGAACTCAGCAGGATAATCAACGGGAATTCCTTTCATTATGGCAGCTGGTTCAAACTGAGAGCCGACCATTACTGGTCCTGCTGATGTTAAATCGGGCATTATCCAGAATGTGTCTGTCGTCTGTCGTACTAGTGTAGAAATGTTCTCTTCATCCGCTGCAGTCAAAAATCCTCCTGTTGCGTTTGAAACACGGATATCAATCTCTCCTTCCCTTACGAGGAGGCTTGTGAGAAAAGCTTTCTCCAAGGTATCCGTAGTAATTTGGATACCCACCATTAAAGTAACACCTAACGTAATTGCAAGGATTGCGCTCAGGTTCTTTGTTTTCCGTCTCGTCAGTGATCGTTTTGCAATCTTTAAACTAGCTGTAAATCCCATAAAAACACCTTATTGGTTAAAATTCTTTGTTTGTTGGACAACGATTGTGCCTGCTACAAAATCTAAAGCTCTTTGTTTCCTACCCCGCGTTTTTTCAGATAATATACCAAATAGAATATCAAATGGTAGAAATCCCCCTGCCACGGGAACCTTCGTGATATTACGAATGACTGATTGGGTCCAGGTAATTCTAATACCTGATTCGTGGACAACCCTTAATCCTAGCAGTCGTTTTCCAGGAGTAGTAGAGTAAGTTTTTTCTAAAACAATAAAATAACATAAGATAACCAGAATGACCGGAATCCCTATGAATAAAAAGCCAAACGAAAAACGTATACTATAATCTAATGAGATATCGTCGAAATCAAAGTCCACAAGGAGGTGTCTGATCAGACTGTAGAGAATGATTACTATACTTATTACTCCACCATCAATGAAAGATGCCAATATTCTTGTTCCCCATCCCGCAAGGTGCGTTTTCCAATCGTGAGCAACACTGATATTCTTAGCTACTTCAACAGGAGAACCGAATACGATAGATGGGGGTCGTTTATCAGATCCCATGGCATCTTGAACATCACTTCGCAGCTCTGCCAATACTGGAGCTTTGATTTTCTCTG
>JAEOTU010000101.1 GCA_016839665.1 Candidatus Hodarchaeota archaeon | reverse complement strand
TTTTTAACTGTGTATTCTCCGCAATGAAAGGGAGAGGAATGAATTCTGTGAACCCACCTGTTTTTTCCTGAATTTGTCTTAATAATGAGAGATGTTTAATCCAATGACGATAATCTTCAATGTGACCAAAAAGAATGGTTGCAGTTGTTGGAATCCTTAAATTATGAGCCATTTCAATAATATGAATCCATTCTGCACTACTAATTTTTTTTGGACATATTTTACTTCGGATATTATCGTCAAGAATTTCTGCTGCGGTTCCGGGTAACGATCCAAGGCCATTCTTTTTGAATTCAAGTAGAATATCTTCTATGTCTTGTTTTGATGTACTCGCAGCATAAGCCACTTCCTGGGGAGAAAAAGCATGAATATGAATATTTGGATCAATCTCCTTTAGATTATGAAGAATCTCAAGATATGATTCAAAATTCAAGGCTGGATGGATCCCTCCTTGAACACAAACTTCAGAAATACGATATGGATGACTTTCCTCAATTTTTTGGCGAAAATAGTCAATAGAAATATCAAAATATCCATCCTTTGAATTAATGTCAACAGAATACGCGCAGAAAAGACAATTCTTTGTACAGATGTTTGTAAAGTTAATATTATGATTAACCACATAGGTTATAATTGACCCTACTTGACGTTCTCTGATTATATCGGCCACCTGTCCCAAGAGGAGAATCTCACGTCCCTGTGCAGCAAATAATGTTGGTAGTTCGTCAACAGAGGGGACTTCATCGTCTAAAACACGCTTTAAAACATATTTTAGCTCAGGCTTCACCTGTTGAAAATCAATATCTTCTCGATCAACCGTTCTTACCGTTTCCTATAACCATCCTTGGTACTTAGGTTCTTGGTTTGAATTAGATTAAATATACGTGAAGATAGCCAATCCAAATTAATGTAACTAGGATAAACTGGAAGTCTTTCTCGGAGATGAAATCCTCCTTCTCGAGTTATTTGGTTTAAATGGGCAATTTGAGGCCATTCATGACCAGGATTTATATAATCATGAGTAATAGATGATATTCCACCCCAATCAGAAATCCCAATTCCAATAAAACGATCTTCATAGCCTTTAATAAGATTTGGTGGGATTTGAATTGATATTTCAGGAGGGATGATGTGACGTGCGAGAATGATGACTTTTTCCATTAAGTTGAGGGAAGGAGGAGAAAAATTTTCCATAGAAGTATTCTTTTGAGGTTGGAAATTCTGAATAATTACTTCTTGTAGGTGATGATACTTCTCATGAACTTTTTTCAGCGAGAATAGGCTTTTAACGATTTCTTCGGGAGTCTCACCGATCCCCACTAAAATACCACTTGTAAATGGGATTTTCAACTTTCCTGCGTTTTTAATAGTATTCATTCTAATTTTAGGATCCTTACTAGGTGATTGAGCATGAGGTAAACCCTCCTGGGTTAATCTTGAGCTTATTGTTTCTAACATTAGGCCTATACTAGCCGATACTTCTCTTAAATATCCAAGTTCATCGAAAGTTAACGTACCAGCGTTAATATGAGGTAACAGCTCATGTGCTAAAGCTCTTTCAGCGACAGAGCGTATATACTCAACTGTTGAAGTATATCCATGTTCTAACAACCACTTCTTTGCTCTTGGATATTTTTCTTCAGGTCTATCCCCCATCGTTATTAGTAATTCAGAAACCCTATGGTGTTTTGCAATTTCTAAAACTTCTTCTATTTTTTCTGGTTTTAGATATTCCTCACCCTTTAGTATCCTCGAACGACGAAACCCACAATATGCACATGCATTTCGACATAGTAAAGTTAAGGGGATAAAAACATTAGTTGTATAAGTTATTTGAAGTTGATAAACATTCTTAGCAATGGTCTGAGCCGATTTTTTCCAGACTGAAAGCTCATCCAAGTCGCTCAACGTTAAAATGTTGACAGCTTGGTTCACAGTTAACGAATGAGGCGAATCTGTATGAGAAAAATGGTCTGATGTCAATCGGGGATTCTCTCACTAAATTCTTATGATGCTCATTTGCTCTAAAATTCTGCTAAAGTTATCAGAGTCAAAAACCATTGTTAAGTGTTTTTTCAAATATTTAACGTCATTTAATGTATCTATATCCCGAGCAAAAGGTTCACAATGAAGAATTCGGTATTTAAGATTTCTAGAATCAGCTTCTTTCTGAAATCGCCTGCTACTATTTTTTCCAAACTGAAATGATAATAAATTTGGTTGTCTTAAGTATAAAGCAGCGGTTCCAAAGTCTTTATGACTTGAGATTGAAGGTATGATTAGTACATCCTCATCTCTAGTTTCCTTAAACAAATTGTGAAAAAATTCGTGCTTTAAGAATGGTAAATCAGGCATTATAATTAGAATTGACTGTGTTTCTTGTAATACTTGAATAGCATCTGATATTCCAGTGTTCAAATCCTTTCCTGTGTCACAAAATGTAAATACTGCTCCTAACCTCTTACTTTGCTCTATTATTGACATTGAAGGGGAAATGACGCCAAAAGGGTAAGATAATGACTTTATGGTGTTAATGGTCTGGAAAAAGGTAATCTCTACCAAATTTTCTATAAGAGGGGAAAATTTCGCAGGTAAGGCTGCTTTGATTCGGGATTTTGTATCAAAGAAGTCCTTAATGGGAATAAGGGTCAAAATTTTGGGTTTTTCCAGTGGTTTAACACCTTTATCAGATCAACAAGAGCCGAAACCATTATTCCTAAAAATGTTTAATGAGAGTTTTAAAAATGAATGGATTCTCTCGTGCGGCTCTTGCAACGGAAAAGAACTTTGCACCAGTGTTTAAAATTGCTTGTGCACTTTTTATGTCTACTACTGAATTATTCCCTATAAGAGGGGAATTAACTTTCCTAGCATAATGCTGCAACAAAGTCAGGTCAGTTCCTTTCTCTCCTATTTTATAAGAATCTATATGTAGAAAGTCGATGTACCATTGATTTACTTTAGGAATAAATAAATCTGAATTTACAGCATTCCCACGAATTTTTAACGAAATTTTGAAATCACTAAACCGTAGTGCCTCAATAATTTCTGTTAAGACTTCAAAACGCTGTAAAAGACCTTGACCTCCTCCTTTTAGTAAGATTTCGTCTTGACGACAATGAGCGTTGATTTCAATTATGGGTCTTTCCTCAAGAAGATCAGAAAAATCTCTTGCAAACTTTCTTGTTTCCTTTGAACTACTGACTCTAATGTTAATAATTAATCGGGGAAAAAATTGAATCTTATTCACTTCTCTTACTATTTCATCAGCTTCTTTTCCTAAATTGAGAATGAATTCTTTCCGTCCCCTTTGAGCTACTTTCATTGAAGCAGTTACCATTTCTTTACCAATGGGATAACCACCGATTGTAACCATTCCTGCTCCTCCATTGATTAGACAATTTTTCGCAAAGTCACCGTTGGTAATACCAGCCATTGCCGCTAACGCACTAGGATTCTTGGAATTACCCATTTACTTACTTTCCATTATTCTTTGAATAATCCTTATAGCATCTTCCCTATTATGAATGTATATATTATCTAATAAGGGAGTAACTCCCATTTCTTGAATTTTATTTCTATGCAGCTCATCAGTGTTATGAATCATTAATGCATCTATTACATCGTGATACAATTCTGCAATTGCAACAGGAGAAACAGTTCGGCCCCAGGCATTTAAGAAGGCCGCAGTTGGCCCAGAAACCGCGCTCGATCCAATTATTGGACTAATAGCTATACGATATCCAGTGGCATTCCGTAAGGCCTCACGTAAAGGATGAATGGCTAAAATCGGGCCGAGTGAAGAAATGGGGTTACTGGGACCTATAATAATAGCCTTTGCTCTTTGAATGGCATCTAGAACTTGATGTGTTGTCTTTGTAAGATCCCCCTCGAAAAAAACATTTGAAACTTGAAGTTCTCCCTTAAATCTAACCCAAAACTCCTGTAAATGGATTGTTTTATCTAATGTACGAATTTGGGTTTGAATAGGCTGATCTGCCATTGGTAATACGCGTGAAGGAATGTCAAAACGTTTTCTAATACTCTCTGTAACCTCAGTTAGACTTTTACCCTGATTTAGCAGATAAGACCTGAATAAACATAATCCCGCGTCGAAATCACCTAGATTAAACCACACGTCTTCCTTTAAATGCTTTTTAAGAAATTGTACTAATTTGAAAGTGTCATCCTTGATTCCCCACCATTTTTCTGTGTCAATGAGATTTGTTAACGTCAATAATATACTATCAACATCAGGTGAGACATGTAATCCATAGAAGTTCCAATCGTCCCCAGTGTTCCCAATAATTGTGATATTTTCAGCGTTAACCACCCTCACTGCTCCCTGCAGCAATTTCGGGGTTCCAGTACCTCCTGACAAAAAAACTACTTCAGATGAGCTCATTTTAATATCTCCAGGACTCATTTTTCTCTTTGAAAATAATTCCTCTACTAATTTTTTTCCACTATTTTAATAATGAGACTCTCATTTTCACGATTAATGGTTGATTATGAGCAATAATAACAATGAATGGGACCTTATATTTATTGGAGAAAATGCTAGCATCAACACTCAAACAGTGTGGCACGCTGCTGCCCTAGCACGTAGTAGAGGCATTCAAGAACGGGATCTTGTCATCATCGACTGGCCAAAAGATCCGATTGTCTGTTGTGGCCTCCATCAGTCTTTGAACCAAGTTATAGACCTAGAATTTTGTGAATCAAACAAGATTCCAGTTGTTCGAAGAGCATGTGGAGGAGGTGCTGTTTTACTTGATTCAAACCAGCTTTTTTACAATATTGTTGCCCATATTGATTCTGAAATAGTCCCACGACAGATTGGAGACCTTTATTCGAAACTTCTCGAACCTGTTGTTCAAACCTATCGCCATTTTAATATTGATGCGAATTATCGACCTGTCAATGACATATTAGTCGGAGGTCGCAAGATATCGGGAAATGGGGCTGCTCTCCTAGAGAGTGCTCAAGTTCTAGTTGGAAATTTCATATTAGAATTTCCTCGGAAAGATATGACCCAAATCTTGCGAGTACCGAGTGAAAAGTTTCGTGATAAAATCTACAAATCCTTAGAAGCGGGAATTACTTCTTTTAAGGATGAATTAGGCTTTATACCAAATCGCAAGGATATCATTGAAACATATACTAACCAACTTGAATCCATTCTGAATGTTCATCTTACTTCTGCTTCACTTGAACCAGAAACCCTCGAGTTAATACAACGGCTAAATAAAACCTACTTGACTGATGAATGGTTATTCCAAGTAGCTCATCGGGGAAAAGAATTAGCCCACAAAGTCAAAATTCATGCTTCAAAATACGTGGTAGAAGGGACACATAAATCGACTGGGGGTTTGATACAGGTAATTTGTGAATTCAAAGAATCTATTATCGAAGATATTTTAATAAGTGGGGATTTTTGGATTTATCCTGATACAATTCTTCCAAAATTAGAACAACATCTTCTCAAAGTGGACTTGAATTCGGTAGATTTGGTGCCATATATTGAATTGTTCTTAGACAGCCATAACTGCGAAAGTCCAGGTACTACTGCAGAGGACTTGGCACAATCAATTCTGAATGCTTATCAAAGCGTCAAAAATGGTTCTTAATTCTATAATAGACGTATTAATCACCTACTAGCATCTCTAAAAATTCTATTACCAAGATAATCGCCTTTTTCATTAAATTTAGACTCATTGAAGATGCCTGAGGGGAGTTAACAACTTGTTCTGGCAATAATGGAAGATGGATGAACCCTGCTAAAACAGATCCGATCTTAGATGATATATCCAATTGATTTAATGTGAGATACATAATTTGGTTGCACCCAAAAGTACCAGCAGTGTTTGATACATAGCTAGGAATGCCGTTGCTTTGAAGATGTGTTGCTAATTGTTTAACAGGTAACGTACTAAAATAAGCTGTTGGTCCTTCTTCTACTAAGGTTTCACTATCTGGCTTTGAATCGCAATTGTAAGCCGTTTTGGAGACATCAGCTAAATTTATTGCTACACGCTCAATAGCTATCCTAGATCGTGGTGCTTGACCCATACTAATAATAATAGATGGGTTTATTTCACTAATAAGATTAGATATAGTTGATTTGATTTCAGTATATCTTAGAGGAATTGATTTTCCAACCACTTTAATTTTAGTAAATGTTTTTCCATTTAATTCTTGAGCAATGATCTCTGAAGGATTGATCTTATAATTTCCAAAGGGTTCAAACCCAGTCAACAATAAAGACTCCATTTTTTGTATCCACCATGTCATTAAATAATTTTGAAGAAATATCAGGGAAAATGATTAAGTGTTTTTTATGACCTGTGTTATCTATTTCTATGGTTTTAAAATAGTCAGAGTGATAGAATAATGACTCATTCTTCAGCAGATTGGGAATCTTACGCTAAAAACACCTTCTCTGCATTCATTCGGGCTCATTATTTTTTCACTGTATGGCGAAACTATCTTCTCTTGCTGCATGGTTTAGAAATACCTTCAGGAACCCTATTAGAGATAGGATCCTCAACAGGCCAGAATTCTCTTCGTCTTGCTAAACGATATAAACTAAAACCAACTTTGGTGGATAACTCTAAAATTGCATTAGCGTTAGCAAATCGTCTTTTTTGTCAAGCAAAGATTTATCCGAACTTAATCCACCAAGACGTATTAAATTTATCTCTCAATGGTTATTTTGATTTTGTACACTCACACGGTCTGTTAGAACATTTTAAAAAACAAGCGCAAAAAATTGCATTCCACAACCACGCAAAATTTGTTCGTCCTGGAGGATGGCTAATTTGTTGGGTTCCAACCCCAGATATGTTTTATCGTTTTAATCGTTGGTATTTAAAAAACACTAAACAGTGGATATTTGGTTACGAGAAACCACTCTCCCGAGATGATTTAGTTTCGCTATTTCAACATGAGAGGCTTCACATCAGGAAAATTCGTCATCTCTCAGGTTGGCTGGGGATTGCTGGACAAAAATCCATTCAAGGAAATTGATTCTAATGGAAAAATTCCCCAGGAAATCATAGTTAAAAGATCGTGGATTCTTCTTCTGGGTTAAATGCAAAGATCTCACTTGGATCCAAAATTCGCGCTACACGACCAGTTTTTCCATGAATGGAGTTGGGTAACCGAAGAAGACGTCGTAGATCGATTGTCACCTTATGATCAATACGTGGCACCCATCGCCGTAGAATTTCATCATATTTATTAATTCTTGCAAGGCGTAGATTAAAATTCCTTAATAAATTTTGATCAATATGTCCCTCTTGATGTTCCAACTGTTTCATGATATCAGAAGCAGCAGAAGCATTGAAACCTAGATTTATGAGGTCCTTTCGTCGAACATTTTCAAGAAAATATTTGAAAACTGTGTGTTCTATACGGTACCGAAAATCGTACATCAATTTTGACCGATCTTGGATCCGTGCTGTTTCGGCTTCTCCATGGATAACTGATAAATAATCGATAATAGACATTCGTTGTTCTTGATTCAAAGAGAAGCCTGTTTTGTCATCCACCCAACCATGCACACCACGTCGTCCAGAAAAAACCCAAAAAATCTCGTTCATTCCGAAATCAAACCGTAAGGTCTCATCGATAATACGTATAGCCAGATTTATTAATTCCCAACAACGAATACATACTTGATCGGCTCCTTGACATTTACAGACATACTGTCGAACAGCATCATACTCATTTAGGTCGATATCAAAAACTAGTTCATGTCCTTGCCATTCTAGTTTGTGAATGGGTTTCTCACGGGAAGGTGGTTCATTATATACTGCTCCTATATACGCGTGAAAAGGAGTCCGATCCACTAGATAATCAATCAACTCACGAGGGCTTTCAAATGAAATATTACGATAGAATTTCCCATCGAATGTAGCAAAACCAAATTCCCGCATTGAAAATCTCGAGAAGTCGACAACTGTTGCTAATCCATCAATCTCAAAGTTTGTGGAATAGTAATCACGAAGCGCGATTCGTTGTTGAGCACGATTCAATGATCTCTATTCACCTCTTGATTTTCTATTAAATTTTCCTCTTTTTCTTCTTCTATCAAACCCTCTAATTTACTTGCATACCTTGTCCACTGCAAAGGATGAACAATCTTTCGATATAAAGATCTACCAAATATTAAGTTAAAATATTGTGTACATGCAGCAGTTGGGTTAATCGCACTCCGCGAAATAATATCTTCTAATTGCTTTTCAGATAGAACTAAGGATTTCTTTTTTGTAAAATTGTTATTTCTAAGGAAGGGATTCAATATATTAGGAGCTAGGTGGACAAAAGGACAAAAATAACTTGTAGCAATGGTAGAACACTTAGGAACATCATAATCTTTTTTTCCTCCCTCTAAACCGTAAAGATGTCTCACCTGATAACCTGCAGTGCGTAAAAATTCAGAATAACTGACATTCAGGTTATCTACGGACTTTTCATGCCAATAATGCAGCTGATCATCAACAGACATACCTATTTTCTTAAGAAAAAACCCCATTTGAAGACGATGCGAATGAATTAAACGTCCAGTCTTCTCAAAATCATCAAACAGGTAGCTCATGCAAGGGGGAAATACTACAGGATGCATGTGCAAATCTTGTCCCTCAAATTCCATTCCAGCAAATTGAGATCGAATTTGGGTATGTTTTGCGAGATTCTTCTCGATTTCTT
>JAEOTU010000100.1 GCA_016839665.1 Candidatus Hodarchaeota archaeon | reverse complement strand
TTTACTGGGTGATAATGCACTGGGTTGATGTGATTTGATGCTTTCAGAGCTATTATTCTAAATGTGCTAGCCAAGATCTTGGGCAGTACATTAACGAAAAAAGGAAATATTTATAAAGATAAGAAATTGAAGATCACTTGTTCTGCTAAAAAGTGGAACGTAATTTTCCTATGGAGAAAAGGTGAAAAGAAATGGCAGGATTTGCATCTGCAAGAATTGAAAAATTAATTCGAAATGCTGGAGCACGACGGGTATCCGCTGACGCTATTGATCGACTTAACGAGATAGTGACCGATTACGGCACAACCATTGCCAAGTACGCAGTCGAGATTGCTCGCCACTCTGGCCGAAAAACCGTAAAAGAGTCTGACATTAAACTAGCAGCCACCAAATAAGCTGCATCCTAGTGTCAAAAATTTCTCTTTTTTTCTTTTTTTTCTTCAAAAAATCGTTTTTTCTTTTCTTCGTATTATAGAATTCAAGGATTTCTTGCCAAAAAAAGGTCTTAGTTTTGAAAATAACTCTAATCAAAAGTTATGCGAACTCTCATTTTTTGAGCCTTTTCTAGCATTTTGACGAAGGCGTTACCAATTACAGCAGGTAGAGGATTCTTTCCAGTAAGTCTTGTTAATGATCTACAGAATCGTGCTTTGAAATCTCTTTCACTTTTTTTCACCCATTGACGTGGATCGTCCATTTTCATTATCTGCATGATCTCTTGAGGCTCCAAAAACGTAGCCATAATTTGGGGTAGCTCCCAAACACTTTCCCATAATAAAGAACAGGCAATACGTAAAGTTTCTTCACCGCTAGCTGACGCATAACCATGTTTATCAATTAAATAACGACGAATCATTACATCAACGGCGTTTACTATCCCTGTTCGAAGTAACTCCGTCATAGGTCTTTCTAAGACAAAAAGCTCAAATAAACGGCCAGTAATCATGGATACATAATAATCATCGGAATATTTCTCCTTCTCTCGTGCAACATTGGCATGATATTGAGCGAGCGAATCTTCTCGTTGTTCGATAATAGACTCGGATAACGCGTCAACTTCTCTCTTAACTAGCTTTTCTAACGACGTCCAAGTACGTTCAAGAGTCAACTTGTTACACATGTCAAAAATCAGATCTTCACCTTGAGTTAAAGGATATATTTCTTTAAACTCGTCATAAAGTACTGCAATCGAAAATTCACCAATTTCCTGCCCTTTTCTAAGCCTATATTTTCTGTCAATAAAATCCTCAACAGTAGTTGTTACTATGGCACAAATAAATCGTAAATCAACGTCTATTTGAATTACCTTCATTATCTCCAGGAATAGTGGTTGTAAAAAGTTAATAATGACTAAAGTTTTTACTAGTTCTTGACTATAGCCTGTTGCAAGTTCCACAATAAATGTTTTCAACATTTCTTGTAATGCGTTTGAAGAGATTGATAAAATTTTTATGAATGGATTTAGATATTGTAAAATAAATTCCTCATCTGATATATCAACCAATTCTTCGAAATTAAACCCCATCAAAGAACAAAAAGCTATTATATCATCTTTAAAGTGCTCAAAAGTGACTTGAAAGATTTCCTCCGTTAAACAAAGAAGGTATGATGCAGCAATAATTTTTTTAAGAGGTAGAGAGACTTTCTCGGGAAGCTGGGTTAGGAACTGTTCCATAGTTTCCGCCTGAGTCTTTTGCATCATCTTAATCCTTGAAGCTAAGTTTCCAAATCGTTTTTCGAATTCTTCCGTTAAATGGCTTTTTTGTGTCATAAAATCTATCACCATCTATTCTTCAAGGTTGATTGCTTCCTTAAGATTAGTCCACGACATAAGAGGTTCAGGTGTACCTTCTCCCTCAAGAGTAACCCAATTTGATAATTTCCATTCTTTTAGAATCGATTTCTGAAAAATCTCCTTCCTTGTATATCCTTTCTTCACTCCTTCATTGAGATCCCGAATGAATATTCGTAAGGACATCTGAGAGAGCTGACCTTCTACATCAATCAAGCTATCCGATATTCCACTGACAATTAAAATTTCATCTCCTTGAAGTTTCGATAACGAATAGAGAGAAAGAATATCATCACTATCGCGGTATTCAAAGAGTGCTCTATGTGGAAGGGGTACAATATAAGTGAATACATGCTCCGCAATGCGATTTAAAGTTATACGAATCTCATTAGGTAAATAAGATGATTGAAAGAGATAAAGCAAATCAATCGGTTTTTGAATCTTCATATCTGGGGTTTCCAATGTTTCAGCTTTTGCTAAACTGCCAGGAAACGCAATAGAGATACTTGTAGGGTCAAAAAGAGGAATGGGAGTCTGACTAATCTGACCATTACAATTAGGACAAGACTCCAGATTCGGGTATTTTTTTGCTGAAAAAGAGTTTCCACACTTCCCGATGCAGGCAAAATACTTTCCAATGTTCCCACGTTGGAAAAGAACGGCAAAAAGATTAGTGGGCTTAGAAACTTTTTCTGTTCCACCTAACATTTGACGTTGATCAAATACTAGGTGGTTTAAATAGCCCATTAACATCGCTCCTCCTCTTTCACATTCATTATGACGATACTCTATCGTCTTGTTCATCGTATGAAGCTCTTCGGTGGTTCGACGGAAAACTCCAGAGAAATCCTTTGCAAAATCAACTATCTTTTCCTGAAAGCTAGACAAATTGACATCTGCCCAAGGTGTAAGAAAAAGAGACATGAGAAAGGTGTCTCGATGTTGGGCTTTCACTGAATATATGTACGGGGCAATTACTAGATCTTCTTTTAGCTTATATGGTTCATAAGATGATCTATACAGTGTAAAATCAAATGTCTTAAACAAATCAGGTAAGTTTAGCTGCCCAAATGCTTCCTCTACTTTAAGACGAGCTTGGTGGTCTTTGATCAATCCTTGACCGCCCAGGAGGATCGGAATGTTTTCGAAGTATTTTGTTTCGGGGTCAACTCCTGAAAATAACGAAATCAACATTGAAGATTGAGTTATTTCATCGAATTTTGCGTCTTGTTCTGTTGTCATTCTTTTTCATTCCGAAGAAGATCATTTCTTGTAACGATCAATGTACTGTTCTAGAAAATTCTCTGATGATTCGTCATGAAGTTTACAAGTTATAAAGGAAAATCCACGGTCATCAGGATGGAAGTGAATCTCGATTGCATCTGTAGAGATTACTTGTCTAGCGTCTCTGATTTCCAGCTCTACATTCAATTCCTTCGCTATCTCTTTCATGAAATCTCGGCCTTCATCCCATGTTGGGATTCGGAACTTGATTCGTTTTACTTTGATCTCCTCCTGATGAGGGGTAGAAGCATCAGTACTACTAACATCACAGCCCAAGGGAATGGTGTCTCAAAAAAATCAGTAGATTCGTCTGATGTAGTTGTCTCTGGAGTTGTCTTCGTGTATGGGGAAGAAGGTGGTATTTCTCCATCAATCCAATCCGCGTCGAAAATTGATGCATAATAATCTGCAACAGTTGTACTTTGAATTACCATTCCTGCTTCTCGATTGTTTGTAAATGCATTTTCACCGAAATTAATTGAGGAGAGTAGTGTCGTTTTGTTATCAATAATCACTAATTTGTTATGTGTGTCTGATAACCAACCATCAACATCAGTATTTGAATTTCCCATCCACCTAACCTCAATCCCCTTATTCAAAAAGTACGCAGTTATATCATCAGAATCACTGTCCTCATTAACTTGAACACGGATCTGAACTCCTCTAGTTTTCGCGTCAATCAGGGATCGAACGAGGGGAGACGGATCATTATCCCAAGATACTTTATCATCAAATTGTGTCAAGTACTGCGCCTGTACGTCAATAGTACTATTTGCGCGATCAATCCATGCTTTATAAACATCCAATGCGTTGTCAGGTGTGAAAATTGGACTTAAAGTCATCTTTTCTTTGATATTCAGCGCATCAAACGTTGGATAATACAGAAGGGGAGCATTGATGCTTAATGATGGGTTGGAAGATACTTTTTGTTTTGAATTAGCTTTAATTGGTGAAGGGATCCAGTCATCAGCGACTGCAACATCCTTATCCCATACTTGTTCTTTAAAGAATGATGCTATATCAGAGGCGTCGTGAACAGCTATCCCCATATCTCGATTACCTTCAGATGAGCTATAGGAATCGTCTCCAGGTTCTAGTTGAGGTGTAACACTTCGGGGACTCCAATTTCCCGAGTAGACAAATACATGTTTGCCATCAATTATCCAATACTTTGCATGGTAGAAACCATCAACTTTGTCATCATCTTTAGTAGAGGTATAAACAGGGATTCCGTTATCCTCTAATGTTTGAGCTGCTGCATTTGTGTCCACATTTTCAGAGGAACCGACCCTCCGATAGCTAATTAACACTTGAATGTCTATACTTGGATTGTTGGTCTTCAGATCAATTAGAGTCTTGTTAAATTCAGGTCGACTGATTGTGTACATTGATACATAAACTGATGATTCTGCTGCTTGGAGATAACGAAAAATTACTTCATCAGCATTATCTGGATTGGCAAATAGCGTAACATTGTAGGTACCAGTGAAATTCGTAAGAGGAATAGTAGTATGACTAGGATAATCTGAATTAATCAAATAGTTAGGATCGATAATGAATAATCTATCTTGGTTACTTTCTGTTCCTTTCGCAGAACTAATGATAACCAGTGAAAAAGCAAGTATTAGTATAAGGACAATTATTTTATGATTTGTTCGTTTCATGATTGAGTTCCTCATTAAGTTAAAAGAGATTCTATCAACCTACAGCTTCAATGATTCTTTTTGGATTCTTGAAAAAGAAATCAGAGAAAATTACTTAACATTGATGAATCTTGAAGTTCAAAAAAGTAATTAGATTTAAAACCTTATCAAATTTGTTGTTATTAAACTTGATTTTGTCTTTGGCCATAAATTAAGGAACATTCTGCCTTTTTTTATTTCATAGGGAAATAAAAAAAGAGTCTTCAGGAAATCGATTTTTCATCCAATGTTTAATGGAGCTAGTTAAATGGAACGTTTATTATTCAAAAATGGGTTAATTGTGACCATGAATGCGAATAACGAAGTTATTCCCCAAGGAAATGTTTTAGTGGAGGGTGGTAAGGTCGTAAGCGTCAGAGAGGATGTTCCTGATAAGACTGATATTGTAGTTGATTGCAGTAACCAAGTCATATTCCCAGGTTTCATCTGTGCTCATACTCATCTGTATTCAGCATTATTAAGAGGTGCACCATTAAATATTGACCCTCCTACTGATTTTACACAAAATCTTCAGCGAATATGGTGGACGATGGATGAGGCTCTGACTCTAGAAGATGCTTATACATCTACCTTGTATGCTGTTTATGAATTAGCACTGAATGGAGTAACTGCCTATTTAGATACATATTCAGGTCCGAATTCCATTGAAGGTTCACTAGATCGAATTTCAAAAGCTACCCAGGATGTTGGCACTCGGGGAGTTATATGCTTTGAAGCAACAGAACGTCGTAGTTATGAAGAGGGGATAAGAGGATTAGAAGAAAATAGACGATTTGTCTCACAAAATGATCCTGAAAAAACATTGGTTCATGGAATTTACTGTTTGCATGCTTCATTCACAGTTTCCGATGAATTAATTCATAAAACCAATGAATACGCCGCAGAAACTAATTCATTTAAAACAATTCATACATCAGAAGGTTTAATAGATCTTCACCATAATCTAGAGAAGTACGGAAAAAGAACCGTCGAGAGACTCTACGATGAGGGTTTTCTTGGACCAAAGACTGCACTTGCTCACGCTGTTCATATTAATGAACACGAAATAGATTTAATCGCCGAAACACGAACTAATGTTGCCCATAATCCTAAGAGCAACGAATTGAATGCGGTGGGAGTAGCACAACTACCCGAAATGTTGGAAAAAGGGATTAATGTCGGTATTGGGAATGACGGCTTCATCTATGATGCCATTGAAAATATGCGAACTGCTTATCTTATGCATAAGCTAAATCATCGTAATCCGAGTCAACTTCCAACCCCACTTCAAGTAGTACAAATGATCACTATTAATGCTGCACAAGCTATAGGATTGAAGGATCACATTGGATCCATTGAGAATGGTAAAGCAGCTGATTTTACAATTCTTGATGCGTCTGTTTTACCTACACCTATCCATAAAGACAATGTTTATGGTCACCTAGTCTATGGCTCTTTTTCCCGACGAGATGTCAAACGAGTCGTCGTGAATGGCAGAACAATTGTTAAGAACGGTGTCCATACCTCTCTTGACGCGACTCAAGTCAGTCAACAATCCATGGACTCTGCTAATTCCCTTTGGAATCGTTTAGATCTCACTCCTAGAATAGCTAGACAAATCTAAGATTGGTAAAAACAAATCTCTTGATAATTATACGAGTTAGAAGAAGAGATGCTACTAAAGTGTATGATTCTTTATTGAAATGCCCGAAATGTGGCAAAACTGTGACAGAGAAGAATTTCTTAACGGAAAATTGTAATTGCGGTTTTCGGTTAAGAATTAGGTTCAATTATGAAAAATTGAAGGAAACTGTAAGCAAAGAAAAGCTCCAAAAGAGACCATTTTCGCATTGGCGATATCGAGAATTTTTTCCTATAAGGGATCAACGTAATCTAATTAATCTCGGTTGTGGTGGAACACCTCTTTTATTATCACAAAAGCTGGGAAAAAAGAGGTTTGGGTTAAAAAATTTGTATTTCAAGGTAGAGATAGGAAATCCATCTGGTAGCTTTAAAGACCGGCCAATATCAGTAGGAGTATCAAAAGGAGTGGAATTTGAAGCAGAAGTTTTCACCGCAGCATCTTCAGGAAATGCTGCTGCTGCATTAGCTACTTTTGGAGCAAGAGCTGGGAAAAAGGTAGTTGTATTTGTCCCTGAACATGCACCTGCTGGAAAACTGACACAACTTGCCTTTTTGGGTGCTACAGTGATTCGTGTTAAGGAGGAAGTTGAAGCACAAGACCCATCAGTAACACTCTTCAAATTAGCATATGAAACATTTAGTTGGATGCCTTCTCCCTCATTTGGACCTTTCAATCCGTTTCAATTTGAGGGAACAAAAAGTCTTGGTTTTGAACTATGTGAGCAATTTAATTGGGAGCCACCTGATTGGATAATTTTGGCAACAGGGAGTGGTGGTTTATTGGCAGGCACTTATAAAGGTTTTAAAGAATTTGAAACACTCGACTTTATTTCTAAGATTCCTCATCATGTTGCAGTTCAACCAGAGGAATGTGCACCCATTGTAGATGGAGTATCCAAGAATATTCCACCTTTAGAATTTCAAGATTGGAAAAAAACTCCTAAAACTGTCGCAGGAGGGCTAGCAGATCCTCATCCTTGGGATGCAGACTCTGCATTAGCAGCAATTGCTGCTAGTTCAGGAACAGGGGTTGCAGTAACCGAAGAAGCTATTCTTAGGACTCAACGATGGCTAGCACAAGACGAGGGAATTTTTGGTGAACCTTCTGGAACTGCAGGTCTCGCTGGTTTAGAATTACTGGTTGAAAGGGGTGATATTGATAGTTCTGATCGTGTTGTTGTGCCAATAACTGGTATTGGATTTAAAGACCCCGAAGTGTTATCACGGCATATGACATTACCTCCCCCTATTTTTCCTCGTATATTAGAACTCCAATCTCTATTAAAGCAAGATTAAGTGAAATAAGAAAATAAGTTAAACAGTTTCCTCTACCATCTCAAATCTTAAAATATTTTCCTCCTTTCCTTCAATTGATTCAGGAAAACCGTTCCAGATATTCAATAATCCTAAATACTCTAGTTTCTTATATGAAGGTATTCCTGTTTCAATTTCCCAATCCAATGTAGAAAAAAAACTTTGTTTTATTGCCTCTGTGTCAAGAGATATTCCTTTGAGTGGACCTTGGAAATGAGGAGGATTCCCTAGGACACGATCTGGTAGCATAAAATCTTGAGGATTTGCACCTTCTCGCAGATTGAATAGATGTCGTAATGTTAGAATGCGTTCACCAGTCTTGAATATCGAATCTAATGGATATTCCAAACCTGTAAGTGCAGTAATGATTTTTGAGAAGGAGGGTATGTTACCTACCATTAAGGAAAACATACAAAATCCAAGAGAGTTGGTGACATGCAAATAAGGAGAAATTAACGCTTGACTCACTCCTTGAGCTGAATAATCATATCTTTCTGGCTCTTTACTCTGTAATAAGTTAAGCCTATTTTTCACATCAGGTAATTGAGTCAGAAGGCCCGCTGCTTGAGTGTGTCGACCTGGGGTTGCATCTGTTAGATAAGCAACTCCATAGTTGGGATCATACTTGGGATCGTGCATTGGTAATTCTTGTCCATGAACATGAATAGCAAGAGGGGTCGCTTCAGGGCCTAATTTTTCCGAGACACGAGACACCCCTTCAGCAAGCAAATTTCCAATTCCTTGACGATACCCAATTGACTGAACTAACTTAAGAACTCCCTCGGGGTTTCCCCATTTTAATTTAAAGTTCTCTTTTTTGATTTTTAACAAACGCTTTTCATAGCTCTCAAGAGCAAAGGCTGCAATTGCTCCTGCTGAAATAACATCTAATCCTAAGCGATCACAAAGAGAATTAATTTTGAATATGGATTCTACTTCGTCGATTAAACATAACCCACCAAATGCTGCAAGTGCTTCGTATTCGGGCTTACTGTGGTTTTCATCCTTCCATATTCCCTCTTTTATAGATGCTTTGGCCCCACACCTTAAATAGCAGTTACGACACCCATAGGTTTTAGTATTGTATTTGATTACGTTATCATCTGAGATTTTCTCACTATTCTTTGCAGAAAAGTCCGTTCCAGAAATTCCCCTCCAATTCTTGATAGGAGCATCGCCTATCTGAGTAGAAAGATGGGTAGCAACACAAGTACCATATGTATTCAGCATATGGAGAAACATTTCAGAGCGAATGGCAGGTGTAGGTTTAAGCTGAAATTTTAGCCTTCTAAGAAGTGGCGTGAAAGTAGATAATAGTTTTATTGGCTGTCTATCAATCCAAGAGGGTTTTTTCTTTAAGAATTTACGATAATTCTTTGCTATCTTCCAATATTCGTTCGGATAGGCAATTGGAACTTGATTAGAACCGTGGAAAACCACAGCTTTAAGCTTCTTAGACCCCATAACAGCACCTAATCCCCCTCGTGCTGCAGCACGAAAACGATCATCGATAATACAAGCAAATCGTACAAGATTCTCTCCTGCAGGGCCAATGTACAATGATTTCGCATTTGGATATTCTTTCTTTAAAATTTGATGGACTTGATCAGTTTGTTTTCCCCATAAGAGAGACGCATCGTGAAACTCAATTTGATCATTGTAAATGGAGACATAAATTGGAGTCTTAGCTTGGCCTTTAAACAAGAATCCATCGTATCCAGTCATTTTCATCTCTGGACCACATTTCCCACCACAGTTGGAATCATTCCATAATCCTGTAAGGGGAGATTTTCCTACTGCCATCCACCGACCAGTCATAGGAAAACCAGTCCCAGTAAGAAGACCTGGGAAAAATCCCAATATATTATCTGGACCAAGGGGATTGGTTTTTGGGGGCATGTGCTCAAACAATAATCTAATCCCTAATCCATATCCCCCAAGAAACTGGGAGTAATCGTCATTCTTCAATTTAATTTCTCTAGTAGCACGACTTGTCAAATCAACAACTAAGATCTTATTCCAGATACCCTTCATGATAAATTGTCCTCTTAGTATTTCTCAAGAGTATTCTTAGGAAAATTGAGAAAAAAAAGTAGACACTCATGAGTTCTTGTCATAAAACTCCTTATAGACTCCCAGAATCTGTACAAATGCCCAGCTCTATTTCGAAACCAATGCAATAATGAGGATTTACACCTATAAATTTATTATCTAACTTTTCCAACAGTAGCAAGATAGATTACAAATTGCGTTTCTCCATCGAGCCCAATTATCTGGTTAACTTCTTCATCATTGAATGCTGCAACACCACAAACTCCGCAATTGATGTTTTGAACTGCTAAATATAGATTTTGGCACACATGACCAGCATCTAGAAGAAGGTATCGGTATCCTCTCTCACCATAACGCCATTTCATTCTATAAATAACTGAAGTCCAGAAAAACGTCACAGCACTTTTTCTAACCATAGACTGATCCAAACAGGCCGTTGTAAGTTTGTTTGCAAGATGAGGATCATCTAAGTTGATAGGTTCAAGTTTGTGGTCAACAGCCAAAAACCTGTAGAGTCCTGATTGTAAGTCTTCAACGTTGTTCACTAAAAGATAGGTCTCAAAACAATGACGAGCACCAGCTGATGGAACCGTTCTCAATGTCACTTGCCTATGTAAAACCTCTTTGACCCCTTGTGTACACCATAACAACCAAGATAATTCAGGAAGAGTTAAGGGTTGATCTGAATACTTACGTACACTTTTACGATTCTCAATAGTTTTCCGCAAATCCATATCATTTACAGTAATGCTTGAGGGGTTTGGTAAGTCTATAATATGTTTTGATTTATCATATTCTAACTCTATAGGGGGTTGAGGTTTCCCTTTACTTTGATCTGGTGGCCCCATGAATTTGTATTGAGTTTTCTTTATGAATTCTTTACCTATTCTTTCTGTCATGAAAAAGCACCATTAAATTCTCATTTAGTCCATCTAATATTAGGAAATTAGAATTTTTTTACCGCTTAAAATAGATAACTAATTTTATATGGTATTTATAGAACATAATTATTATCATTTAGACAGAAATCCCAACCAAAGAATCCAGTAATTGCAATCAGACGAGTACTAATGTGATCAACTTGCCATCAATATCAGGAATGACACATTTCATAACTCAGAGCGATCTTTATCAATTTTTACTGCCATTAATGACAAAAAATCGCCTCTTCCTAATGTTGAGCATCTTTATTGGTGGAACTTATGCGTGGATTCTTCATTTTGTTTTGGAATTTTCCGTTCTCGACAGAGTGGGGTTGGAACCATATCACATACTCTTTCACATAGTAGGTCTTGCTATAGGCTTAGGATTCTATCTTGTGTGGTCTTCTAAACGCAATTTCTCACTTAATTTCTTAATATCGTTTGTCTTACTTGGATTGTCCTTAATAGGAATGACCTTAATTGATGATCAACAAATAATCAAACTCTTATTATTTATAGCAGGATTTAACATTGGGAATGGATTACCATCTGCATGGTCAACGCTGGCAATAATGTTTACGAACCCCAAATATAACGGAAGGCTTAATTATTCAGGATATATACCTGTTTCAATTATTCTGCTTATTTCAGCTGTTATTGACTTTACGGGTAATTCGTTGGTTATGGCTTTTTTTCTATTATTAATGCTAGTGCTAGTGGTTGTAGCTTTTGTGATAGGAAGAAAAGCTTTGACAATGCCCCCGAGAACTGCCTCCTTAAGACTATTTTTCCATAAAAAAGTCTTTCCAATTCCTTTGATGCTATTTTTTTGCTTTTTAGGGTTTTTCTTTACAAACGCTTATTATGGAGCCATTATTTTATTGTATAATTTCGGGATAGAAGAGGGGATTTCTCGGTCATTAGACCAATTTAATATAACGTTATGGCTCACTTGTCTACTTATATGTATTCCTAGTGGATTTCTCTATGATAAGTTAGGTCGTCGAAGGTCTATCTTAGCTGGCCTTTATATTAACGCTTTAGCATTTTTTGCTGTCATTTTTCTGCCCATAGCTTTCCCTACAATCGATAAAATGCTCCTCTTATTAATAATTTTTCCAGTCATTATGGCTATAGGTTTAACATTAACCTTTTTTGGCACTTTTTTAATGTTAGCAATGGAACTAACTCCTCTGGGACATAAGGACTTTTTAAATATTAATAATCATGTTGCTGCGCTAATGGCTAGCTTTGGAATGATAATAGGAGTTATAATTGATGAATTGATCAAGCAAGACATTGAAATGCTCCCAATTTTAATGATATTTTCTTATTTCACGGCTACTTACTTAGTGTCTCAACTAAAGGAACCTTTGCCATCAAAACCTGTTAGAGAGAAAGAACTCAAGGATTATGCGGAAAGAGCAAAACATGTTGTAGATTCATTAGAGAAAGATTAATCCTGCATTGTTCTTCCTAGCCAAAGTGATATCAAATAGAAAATCTGACTAGAATCAGGGTTTTCTCGCTTCTAAGATACCATTTTGGAATCTACTATTTAAGTAATCAAACTCATCAAATATAGTGACGTTAGTGTCCTGAAAACCAGCTTTTTCGATTTTTTCAATATATCCCTCTTTTGTTAATGCACCACCAAGACAAGAACACCATGCTTTTGGATCTTGTGTTATTTCATCAGGTAATGGATTAACAGCAATTATATCAGCATCAACCATACGACCGCCAGGTTTAAGAATTCTGAAAACTTCTTTAAACACAGATTCCTTATCCATTGTGAGATTGATAACACAATTACTAATTACAACATCTGCGGAATTATCTGGCAAAACATTAATGTTTTCAATGTCGGATAGTCTGAAATCCACATTTGTAAACCCTTTTTCTGCAGCTGTTTTCATTCCAGCGATGATCATATCTGGAGTAAAATCAATTCCAATTACTCTTCCATCTGGCCCTGCTAATTCTGCAGCTTGGAAAAGGTCATGACCAGCACCACTACCCAAATCTACCACAATATCTCCTTTTTTAATCTTGGCTTTTTCCGCCAGATTAATTACGCATCCAAAACTTGGAACTGTTGGAGATTTTTGTTCTTCTGTTGCTGTTGGTGGGCAACAGCTAGATTGAGCTTCTTCTTTGATATCCTCTTTTGTTGATGTTGTAGCACAACAACTAGATTGTTTAGTAAGTTTCTGCTGGCTGTGTTTATTGATTGCTTTGCCATAGCTCTCTTTAACTGCCTCTTTAAAGTTATTCATAGTATTCATCTCTTGTTTTATGGATAAAGACAAAATATTTATAAGATTCTCCTACTAGCTATAAGTAGGAAAGAGGAAGTAATCATGAAAATTGCGACAAGTACAAGATATGAGGAATCCGCGAATACCACCCTGATTAATGAATTAATGGACATTGGATTTACTAAAAACGAAGCTAGAGCTTATATGGAGCTACTTCCGTTAGAATCAGCAACTGCAAGTGAATTAGTGAAACGTACGGGTATCGCTGATAGTAAAATCTATTATATCATGGATAACTTACAGAAGAAAGGATTAATCATTGTTCAAGAAGGGGTGCCAAAAAAATATGTAGCAATTGCTCCCGTTGAAGCATTAGAGAACTTACAGGTGAAATTTAAGAAGGAATTCAATCAAAAGATGCAACTATTAGATCGATTAGTAAAACTGTTAACCCCAAGATATCAAGAAAATGAAGCTTCTCTAAAGATCGCCTATATTGTTAAAGGGAAGGACAACATAGTAAATCAAGCAAAACGGTTAATAGCTGAAGCTAATACTGATATAATACTTATGCTCCCCAATGAGGAGATGTACCACCTTCTTAAGAAAACTCTAGAACACGTTCAGGAGAGCGTGACAATAATGCTAGGTTTTTATCACAAAACAGTTCTAGAGGAACCTCTTTCAATTGATTTTCAGAGGATCTGTTGTGAATGTTTCTTCGTGATCATCGATAATAAAATCCTTCTAACAGTATCAAACTGGAGAAGTGAGGAATCATACGCGATATTGACGACAGAAAACACTTTGATTGAAGTCTCTAGCGGGTATTTTTTATCTCCCACATGCGAATATGACAATTGTAACTCTAACTGTTAATTCTAAATGAATTAATTTAAAAATGAGTGGGATTTGAGGCGTCGGAATCAGTTAATAGTTCTCCACTTTTTTTTACAAAGAAATTTGAACTTAACTCTTTGAAGTAAAAATTGCAAAAAATGCCTCTAATGTGGATGGAAATTCCTTCCTTAGGGCGCTATCGAATTTTAAAACGAGAGGAATGAATAGTATGGTAATTACAGAAGACTTGAAAGGACGAGATTTTCTTACAATGATTGATTTTTCACGTGAAGAGATCGAAACCATGCTCGATGTTGGAATTGATCTCAAGAAGCGTTTCACCATGCATGAAGACCACAGACATATCCTACCTGCACAAACATTATTTATGGTGTTTTATAATGATTCACTTCGAACTCGAAACTCGTTCGAAGCAGGGATGACTCAACTGGGCGGACACGCTCATTTTCTTCAACCTGGCGCTATTTACACGCCAGCTATGGAAGGTGATGAAATTGCTTATACCACTGAACGTGTTTCTGACGTGGCTCGCGTATTATCACGTATGGGGGACGCAATAGCAATTAGAATTTACGGAAGCAAGTGTGACTGGATGTATGGAAAAGGACAAAAAATTCAGGAGAACTTTGCTTATTGGAGTAAAAAACCTATTATCAATATGGAGTCTGATGTTTATCATCCATGCCAAGGAATGGCTGATATAATGACTGTGTATGAGAAATGTAGCCATAGTTACAATAAATTGCAGGGGAAGAAATTTGTTATGAGTTGGGCTTATTCTGCTGCTCCAAAACCCATGGCAGTCCCTCAAACTGGAGTCCTGGCTCCCTCAATGTTTGGTATGGACTTAACCCTCGCCTGTCCTCCTGAATTTGACCTCCATCCTGATATCATAAAGAAAGTAGAAGAGCAAAGTGATCTCTATGGAGGAACATTCAAAATAGAGCGTGATATGAAAACGGCGTTTGAAGGGGCAGATTTTGTTTATCCAAAAAGTTGGGGCATTTTAGAAGCTCACGGAATAGAAGGGGTCCGACCAGCGAAGCCTGAAATGATGCCTGAAATCATGAACAAATACAAAGAGTGGAAGACCACGGTTGAGTTAATGGATGTCACTAAGAACGGACGAGGGTACTACATGCATTGCCTTCCCCAAGATCGAGGAATGGAAGTGGATGACGCAGTTGCCGATGGGCCTCAATCTATTATCTTTGATCAAGCAGAAAACAGACTTCATGCTCAGAAAGGAATAATGGCTTGTATAATGCACTAGTTTTGTTGTCTTTTCGAATTCGGAATTGCAAAGATTTTAATACTTTCCACAATTTGTTCAAACAATGCAAATATCACCTATGTCCGTTTTGTGAAAAGTATCAGTTGGCGATAATATGACGAGTAATGCAATTACAGACTCCGACGTCCTCGTTGTTCGGAATTTGACGAAGATATACGGAAGAGAGCTTCAAATTGGTTCCCGAAGAATTGGCCGTCGTGTAGTCGCAGTAAATGATGCGAGTTTCTCTGTTAAAAAGGGAGAAATATTTGGGTTTCTCGGGCCTAACGGAGCGGGTAAGACGACTGCTATTCGTTCTATGCTCGGCTATTTAGCCATCAAAGCAGGTACAATAAAAATTAACAGCCTGGATTATCGGAAAGATGGGTTGGAAATCAAGAAGAATATCGGTCACATACCTGGTGATGTAACATTGTATGCCAATTTCACTGGTAAGGAATTAATCAAATATGTTGGCTCATTTCGTCCTACTGACACAGCTTTTCTCAAGAAACTTCGTAAGATTTTCAAGGTTGACCTCTCAATGAAGATTAGGAACTTATCTTCGGGCAATCGTCAGCAAGTAGCAATTATCGTAGGTTTAGCTTCTAATCCAGACTTTCTCATCTTGGATGAACCATCTAGTGGTCTGGATCCTTTAATGGCTGCCCGATTCCACGATCTATTGCGTGAGATGCGGGATCAAGGAAAAACGATTTTCTTATCAAGTCATGACCTTGCCGAAGTTCAGGCTATCTGTGATCGAGTGGGGATCATCAGACAAGGAAAAATAATAGTGATCGAAGCTGTAAAGGAGTTGCGAAGAAAATCAATGCAACATTTGAACGTGGAATTCATGAAGGGTGAAACACCAGACATAGATGCAATTAAAGCCGTCCCAAATGTGATCAACGTCGAAAGAAGGGATGGAACATACCACATCACAATTAAAGAGGATGTAAATGATCTTCTCAAATTGGTCACCTCACAACGTATAAAACGAATGACTTTAGAAGACAGTAGTCTTGAAGATATTTTCCTCGAGTATTATAAAGATGAACTTGATCGTCTAAAGGAGGAATAAATGTGTTAACGATCTATAAGAAACAACTACAAAAAACATGGTTATTTTGGATACTACCAGTTATATTGCTTGTGGGAATGGCTCTTCTTGTTGTTTTTATTTGGCCCGATTATGCGCCAATACTAGAACAATTCGATATAATTTTTGCAGATAACCCTCTCTTTGCTTCATTACTCGGAGAATCAAGTATGAGCTCTTTTGAAGGATTTGTTGGCATAGAGCTGTTCATTGTTAGTGATTTCGTTTTTATGGTACTTATTTTACTGGTTGGAGCAATGGCTATCGCAAGGGAAGCGGATAGTGGTACATTAGATGTAATCTTGAGTTATCCTGTTCCACGATGGAAGTTTCTCTTGGAGAAGCTGTTTGCCATCATCACATTATCGTTATCATATCCTATTTTCATTTGGGGATCAGTAGCTATGGGAGTAATAATATTGAATGGCATGGATCCGAATTTGGATTTAGAATTCAATAATCTAGCGTTCTTTCTTGCTCTACTCGGAAAATGGATTGTGTACATGGTTTTCACTTGCATAACCATCCTTTGTTCTGTGATTTTCATGGACACGACGAAAACCCTTGGCTCAGGTGGGTTAATTGTTGGCGGCTCATGGATCTTCGAACGATTTGGCGGCTTAATCAGGATGGCAAATGAAGAAATCGCTGATATAATACAAGGAGTCTCCCTTTTCCATTACTTGGACGCAGCAACTGTCATGAATGCAATAATTGCTGGTGAAGAATACCCATTTGGTGAATTGTTTC
>JAEOTU010000099.1 GCA_016839665.1 Candidatus Hodarchaeota archaeon | reverse complement strand
TTATGGATGTTTATGATGTTCTTATTGTTGGCGGTGGACCTACTGGGTTATCAGCAGCAATTACCACAGCTAAACAGGGGTTAAAAACGTTAATAATAGAGGAACACTCTGAAATAGGACATCCATTAGCGTGTGGTGAAGGAATCTCTGCTGATAAGTTCCTCTCTCTTGAAAATATGCCAAAAGCAGATATTCAGCTTGAAAATAACGTTTTACAGCTTCAAAAGCGCGAATCATTAGTGGAACGGGTGATTGGTGCTCAACGTTTCTTTTTTGGATCGAAAGGGGTTGCTACAGCTAATATAAATACAGTTACGATTAATCGGCCTTTATTTGATAAGCTAATGGCAAAGGAAGCTCAAAAGGAAGGAGGAGAACTTCTATTAGAAACACAAGTTGTTGCAATCAAACGTCGAAAGGAAAAATTGATAGTTAATACCACACAAGGGAATTATGAGGCGAATATTGTTATAGGATGCGATGGACCGTCTGCTCATAGCGTTCGAATGATGGGATTACAACCTCCTACTGAATATGTTCAAGGAGTAGAATATAAGATCCAAGGAGTCCATACAGATGCCTTAGACTTTTATTTTAATTTCAGACATTTTAAAAAAATGCATTATGGATGGTGCTTCCCAAAGAAGACTCACACAAATGTTGGAGTTGTTGTTGAAACAGCATCTAAGCCAATACAAGTCTTGAATAGATTCATCACGTATCTCGGGCATAAAAACATTACAAAAGGGGAAATAATTCAAAAAATCGCTGGAATAATCCCAGCTAGTGGACCAATTCCTAAGAATTATTGTGATAACTACATGGCAGCAGGAGATGCTGCAGGACTTACGAACTCTATTTTTTATGGAGGAATTTCAATAGGAATTCACTCTGGTATGCTCGCTGGTCAAACTGCTGTTGCAGCTCATGAAACTGGCACATTTGACGAAAAGCAATTAAGTCAATATCAAAAACAATGCCAATCCTGGCCTTATATGGATCCAATCATTCAACAAGCTCATGATATCTTGTATAAGAAGTTTTCTGCTGATGAGATCGAAATTTTTGGTTCATGGATTGATGGTTGGGATATCACAACACTTAGTATGTATCAAAAGACACGATTATTTGTTAAGGCTCTATTCAAGCCTTCTATGTTGAAAAAATTCAACGATGCACGAATGATTGCTCATGGCTTTAGTAAAAGCAGAGATTGGGGTTTTTGACAGATAGATTTTTGTTAATTTCAAGAAGATTACATTAGAAAATTGATAAGTCAAGATTTAAGAAGAGAACATAAGTGCCCTGTTTTTCGTCAGAACTTGTTTTTAATTCCCATAGACTATAAATACAAAGGAATTACAAATGAAAAGCAATGCAAAAGCCTTCCTAGCGTTAAGCGTAGGTATAATTTTATTAGCTATTGCCATTTCTACAAATCAATTCGAACTTATTCAAGAAATCATCACGGAAATAACTGAAAGCGCAAAAGCTGCGATTCCTACCCCTTAGGTGTTTCAAGTGGCATGGCATAAGAAACCTAAAACTAATTTAACTAAGCTCCGCCTTTTGCGAACTTTTATTCAGTTTATCATGTTCATCCTATTAAACCTCACGTTTTTCTTAATTGGGGCAACTTGGCTAGTTTTACCGATTAATATGCCCCGATCAATCTTTTCAAGCTCTGAAGGGGCCTTTTTCCTCTTACAACGTATGTTGACACTGGCCATTATCCCTCTAATTCCTCTTGCTGCTTTTTTTCTCTTGGGCGCTTTATTTGGAAGACTTTTTTGCGCATGGGCTTGTCCGTTTGGTTTATTTCAGGATTTGATTGGATATTTAACTTCATGGATTAGGAAATACGAGCCTACCCAGGAAACAAACCTCAACCTACGTCAAATCGGTGAGTTCATCGTAATTGCTACAGCACTTGTTTCAACGTTTATCGGCATTAATGTGGCTATAGGAGAAAAAGCAGCTACTCAAACTGCCTTTGGTGTATTTTTCGATCAACCATGGTCTGTATTAAGCCCTTCAACGTTTTTATTCACGGCAATTCCTTTGTTGTTTTGGTGGGGAGGAATTGAAAATTTCATAATTTGGGAGAAATTTGTACACATAGATGTTATCTTTTGGCTTAGATTAGCTGTTTTCATTATTGCTTTGATTATCATTATTTATGTACCACGAGGATGGTGTCGCTGGTTCTGTCCTGTAGGAATTATCATGGGTCATCTAGGCACAAATTCTTTGCTAGGGATTGGGCGAAATATCTCAAAGTGCACTCATTGCGGGTTATGTGAGGATGTTTGTCCTATGGGAGTTAAGATTCTCTCGCATCCTGCAGAAAAAGTAAGAAGTCCACAATGTACTAATTGTTTAGATTGTGTTGCAGTCTGTCCTGATGATGCAATGGAGATAAAATTCCTATAGCCCTAATATTTATCCCCATCGTAATCGTTCTATCTCACGATCTTTTTTCAATTGCTTCTTGATTTTTTTATAATGTTTTGCACAAAGATGAATTCTTGTCACTTTATCGCGAACGTTAAGGTTTAGATTGGCTTGTTTGATCGCTTTTCCAGCTTTTTCTCGCGAAACTGTCTTTTTACTAGCATCAGAACAGGCTTCAATGTCGCATGTTTTTTTTTGGGCTGACATCTTTTTCACTTGGAAACAACGAATGACTTTAGATTGAGGGTGTTAATTCTATATGGCCTGGCGTTGGATTAAAAACAAAATCTGTAGTTTCTAGTTCCTTAAGTGTAATACCTGGAACTTTTAGAATTTGCAGAATCTCCCCTTGCGATGATTCTTTATCATCATGTATCTTTTTTGTTAACCTAAGTACAACATCACAGTAATGTTCTACAGCTTGAATGATCCTGGGAGCGTGGACATCACGATGCAGTGTCAATATACTTACAACACCCATATCTTTATCTGTCGCAATTTTATGTTGTAAGAACGCCATAGGAGGCTTCAATGAATCTGATACTAACAATATAGTGGTTAAAGAATCAAGAACTCCACGTATCGGTTGAGAGCGAACATGCAATAATGAGCGTCGAATTTGATCTGTAACTTGACGAGGTTGTGTAATATCTCGTATTATATTTTCTCCAGCCGCCATTGGTCTTCCTTCAGCGTATCCAAATGGATTAGAGAAGGCATCTAAAAAAACCAATCGTTTTGTTTCGAAAGTGACCTCTGAGATATTGTATGGCACGAACAGTGGAGAATAGTGTGAAAAGAGGTGCTCGGTAGACAAAATATATCCATATTCACCTGTTCTCAAGCCTTCTGATAGAAATTGAACTAAAATATGTTCAGTATTGATCCCAACTTCATCTTCCACCAATATGATTGACCCACGTGGTACTCCGCCACCTAAGACATCATCAAGAAGAGGAATACCAAATTTTGCACGATCTTCCATGACCATTTTCATTTTCTCCTTTCAATTATTAGTTACTTTAATGTTGTAGTGATAAAATAAGTCAGATGTTCTCTATCTTTAACTATCTGTAACATTTCTAACCTAAACTTAAAAGATTGCCTGTTTTTAAACCTAAATTGAATATATATGAATGATCAACTTGTTCAACACTCATATTAAGCGAAAAATACGGGATTGAAAAAAATGAAATTAGAATTCTTTGGAGTTCGAACCCCTATCATCAATTCATCAGATAAAAGTATTACAGAAATACTACTAGAAGCAATCAAAACAAGTAAGATCGAATTACAAGATAGAGACATCATTATTATCGCGAGTAAAGTTATTTCCATTATTGAGGATTGTCAACTTCCCTTAAACAGCATTACTCAAGTTCAACGAAAAGCAGAAGTTGCTGCAAAAATTTCTGGACTTGATCCACGATTCGTGGAAGTAGTTTTCCAAGAAGCTGATGAAATTTTTGGAGCTGTGCCAGGGGCAATTCTTGCATTGCGAAATAATATTATCCAGGCCAATGCAGGCGTAGATCAGAGCAACGCAGGTGGAGATGAATTCCTAATTGTGTTACCAAGAGAGCCTTTTAGAAGTGTAGAGAAAATTAGAAAAACGCTTTGTATGAAAACTGGTAAAAAAATTGGGATTATTCTAGCAGATTCGAAGACACATCCTTTAAGACAAGGAACATCAGGTTTTGCTCTTGCTGTGTCAGGATTCATTCCGCTAATCGATGATCGAGGTACTGAAGACCTATATGGGCGCCCCATGAAAATCACTACCCGAGCTATAGCTGATAACTTAGTTAGTGGAGCAGAAATTCTGATGGGGGAAACAAATCAGAGAGTACCAATAGTTGTTGTTCGTGGATGCGATGAAATCACATTTCAAGAGGATGAGGATATTGAAAAAATCAATGATTTAATGAAAATATCCCCTCAAAACTGTATTTATATGGGGCCTCTCTGGTATAATGAACTGAAACAGTAAAATTGAATAAAATCAAAACAACCGTTATCGGAAATCTAATATGGAGCAATACCAGGAAAGTTCACATGCTTATCCAAGGGAAATTAGGCAAGATAAAAGTCGGTGATAATGTAGATACTCGTATTATGGGTATAATCAACCTTTCACCCGGTTCTTTTTTTAAAGGGAGTATTAAGCTATCAGAGGTTGAAATCCAATCTCAATTAGAGCAAATAATTAATCAGGGAGCAGATTTTATTGATGTAGGAGCAATTTCAAGTGCCCCAGCTTTTCTATATAAAAGTAAAGAGAATATTTCAGAGTCCAATGAAATAGAGCGGCTTTCTCTCTTCTTTAAAATTTACAAGGAGATTGGAGCGGATCTTTCGATCTCAGTTGACACTCAATCATCATTAACAGCGGACTATGCATTCTCTCAGGGAGCAACGATCATTAATGATATCTCAGGGTTCAAAACAGATCCAAAACTTCCCCGTATCATATCGGAATACGATGCCTCAGTAGTACTTATGGCATGCCGCCAAGTACCTGGAGATGTATTTGCGACAGATGAAGTTCTTGTTGAACTAGAGAAAAGCCTTGATTTAGGGATTAAAGCAGGTATAAATAAGTTACAAATGGTTATTGACCCTGGTTTAGGTGGGTGGGTTCCTCAAAGACAGATAGACAGCGACTATAAATTAATCAATGATTTAATGAAGTTTCGTGTTCTTAAACACTGTCTCCTAGTTGGAATATCTAGAAAATCGTTCATTGGCAAAATTTTAAACGTTCCTCCAGAAAAAAGGTTATGGGGGTCGTTAGCAGCAACTTCTATCGCTGTATTGAATGGTGCACATATCATCCGAACTCATGATGTTAGAGCAACCAAAGATGCTTGTTTGATTGCTAAATATGTCAAAATGAATAAAGAAAAAAACCAAAAAAACCATTAGAATGACAATTCAAGTCAAAAGATCAGTTAATTTTTTGGTTTTTAGATCACATCCTTATAGTAAGATAGCGATGAACAGAACTATTTATAATAATAATAACCCCAGGTAACCTTGAAAATTTCGTTTTCTACAAAGATGTAGATTACGCCCTAAAATCTGTTCACAGAACTAGTTTATGCTATATCGCAAAATAGCGCATTCTGAATTAATGTAGGTTAGTATATTGACAAATATTGATGAGTTCTTCGGTGAAAATGAGTCCCAAAACGTTGAGACATTAATTGGAATAACGAAAAAGTTTTTTGGTTTTGTTTCTGCTCTAGCTGATATTGTTGATGAACTTCAAAATGATTTTCTTAAATTATCTGACAAAATAGATCAACTCCAAAAAACTGGATCAGCACCACTAAGTGCCTCACCTCCATCCCCAACATCGCTAAGTCCACCACCTCCATCCCCAGCAGCACCAAGTGCACTACCAGAAGCTCCAGGACTTCCAGGTCTTCCAACACTTCCGTCCCCAGCCACAGCTTCAGCTTCTCCAGTCGGCCCAACAGCTCCTCCCACAACACCATCTGGACTTCCTCCACTTCCAGGATTGTCTCCAGCGCCACAACCAGGTTACGGACAACCCCCAGCGCCACAGCCAGGTTACGGACAACCCCCAGCGCCACAGCCAACTGGTCCAGCACCTCGACCATCTCCAATGAGCTTAAAGGCTCAAATGAATATGGAACTAAAAGAAGCTTTTGCTAGAATTAAAAAAGGCTGGGATGAAACCGATTAATCGAAGAAATACTTCTTTAATCCGTTTTTTCATACAGCAAATGGCTTAACTCTCGAAGACGATCAATTCCTCTTATTTCATATTCAAACATAGGAACTTCCAGCAAGTCAAAATCAGAGTATAATTCTTTAATTGTCTGTAAATTTTCTTGTTGACCTGCATATCTAGCTCTACAATAGGTGCATTCAGGATTTTCAGGTTGAATTTGATTAATGTAGATTTGTGAGATCGGAAAAGCCACTTCGAACAGTGCTCGAATCAAACGTTCTGTTTCCCAAATTGCCATAATATTAGGGATTGTAATAGCTACGAACTCTGTTTCTTTTGCATTTGATAAGTGCACTCGTGCGACTTCTACCTGGTCTCTTAGCTCTTCAAGTTTATCAAAGGCTTCCTGCTCACTTGGAGTAGAACCTCCACCAAACAAGGTTTTGAACCCAGTCATCATCCCCCCTAAGCGACGTCGCATTTTAATTAGGCGATAAAGCCAGCTTTGAGTCATCTCGGGTAACTGTAACAATTTAAGAGTATGTCCTGTTGGAGCAGTATCAAAAACAACTATATCATACTCAGGATTTTGAATGTACTCCAATAACTGGATAAATGCGACTGTTTCATCTGCTCCAGGAGGTGATAAGGCGGAGGGATCATCTCCACCAAGAAATTCCGAGATTGTTCCAGAGGGATCCTGTTGGGTTACCATATCAGAATATGTTCTCATCGCATCTTCTGTATCTAGCTCTATTGCCCATAAATTTGTTACATTTTTTACTTCGACATAGGCTTCTCCCCCTATTTGTTGATCGAGGCTATCCGAAACTGAATGAGCGGGGTCTGTAGAAACTAATAGTGTGCGGAAATTTAGGTCAGCAGCTCGAACTGCAGTTGCAGCTGCCATAGTAGTCTTCCCAACACCTCCTTTTCCTCCAAAAAATAGAAATTTTTTATCAAATAAGGAAATTGACATGTTTTATAAAAGAAAAAAAGTAAAACAAGTATCTTTTGCAAAAAAGTTCAAGAGTAAAACAAAATAGAAACAAGAATCTTTAACAAGATAATTCAATGAGGGTTGTTTACACCTCTATGGAGGTCTATTGATGCACCATTGGACAAAATGGCTATGGGTTGCAATTTTAACGATTCT
>JAEOTU010000098.1 GCA_016839665.1 Candidatus Hodarchaeota archaeon | reverse complement strand
GTTTCTTTCCTTTGCAATCTCGGTACCATCATGGGTAACTTCAAATTTTGTCATTCAGGAGACTTCCAGCATTCTTCGTGTCTACTTAATAGTTCTTAACAATCCAATAAAAATCTTTATTTTAAGGTAATAGATATTAAACGAAAGGGACGGATGATGAGAATGAAAGGTTTATTCAAGAAGAATTAGGAGACTGTGCTTTTATCAATGGATCCAAGAGATTTATTCTCAGTGAGGTGGTAATGATCGGTATTGCGGTTATTCTAGGAAGTTTACAATTGAATATCTTCAATTGTTGAGTTCCTTCTAATTATCCTTCCTTTTACTTCTCAATATCAACAGCAGGGTTAATCTGATCCATTGATCAGGGTAAATCTGACTGGTTTTTGCGTTCCTAGTCTTTCAAGTGCGTCGTGACTTTAGTAATGCATTTAAGTGAGCTGTCACAGTATGCTTGTATGATCGAATCATGAGTCAAGCATTGCCTTTCCCGATGCTTTTAGTGTTGTTTGGATCAATATTGATCTTTATTTTTCCAATAATCTACTATCTACGCTATTATTTACGAATAGGATAACTAGATTATTTAATTATATTCGCATCTTTCTTCTTGATGTTTCTATCGGCAATTATTGCTTCTATAGGAGTATTGGTAAATGATATCTTATTATTTAAAATGTCTCAAGGACTTGCACCCTTTAGCAATTTATTTTGGTTACTCCATTTAATTAGATTAAAGGAACAAGTTATTTCGAGAAGATTCTTGATTTTTTTGATTGTTTATTTAACAATAGGTGTTATTGGTCTCCTCTTAAGTAAGACGGTGTTTTTTTTGGGATATTTCAGCATTTTTCTCTTATGTTTTTCCGCTTGGGGACGATGTCATATGGAGTTTATGCATATAAGACTGTGAAGGTTGTTCAACCTTCTCACAGAGCCCAACGAGTGAAAAATACGCTATTCGTCGGTCAAAGCATTCAAATAATTGCTGATTTATGCATTATAATTATTTCTTTGAGCATGGCTTTTCTACTAGGAGAGTACCTCCTTTTAGACCTCTCATTAATGTTTACTGATCAAATTCTTGCACCTTTCATTAACATTCATTACCTTATTACAGGAATTACTACCTTATTAACTGCCATCGTTTTCAGTAGTTTAATCATCTTGTACCCTGAAGCGTTATTAATCTCCCATGTTCAGCTACTCCGAGCTAAAAAATTATATAATGAAATACAATCGACATCCATTGAACACTTAAAAGAAGACCAACTTACCAAATATCTACAAAGTATTCCTTCAACAGTGTTCGAGGGAGAATTAGACTGAATGTTATGGGATTTCTGCTAAAAAGGCCTTTTAATAATCGAGTAATCAGTCGTCCTTGAGTGATGAATTGTGGATATTAAAGTCGAGGTAGCTCAACTCAAAGATGCAGAACAGGTTGCTTTGCTTCAGTACTACGCCTTCATTAACAAATTCAGGGCAATGGTGAAAAATAAGGACACACATATTAAGGATTTTATGACCGAATATTATAACATCACTCTAAAAGAACCTAAATCCAATTTGTATGTTTTTAAGCGAAATGACACTGTTCTTGGTTTGTTATCCATAGCAGGGAAGGATGTCCCGAAGGAAACAGGGTTTCCCTCTGTCGGGTATCTTTTTAAATCGGTGAAAAATCTGGGCTTAATAAATTCTCTTAAATTCTTTTTAGGTCTGACGGTTTTAGACTCAAAACCAGCAAATAACATGAATTCATATATCGCTACCATTGCTGTTTCAGAAAAACATCGTGGAAAAGGTGTGGGAACAATGATTCTTGAATTCGCTCAACATCTCGCAATTGAAAAGGGCTTCAATGGTTTAACGCTCTATGTTACGACTGATAACGCGGGAGCAATCAGAGTCTACGAACGATTTGGGTTTTCAATCCTCAAAGAAGAAAAATCTCGATTCTTCAAAAGCTTAATTGGGGTCAATAGTTTTTATTATATGTTCAAGGAGGTTTAAGAGGATTTTTTGACTGCGTTTAGCTTAGCGCTAGAATTTCATTTCCTTTTATGAAATTGGGGGATAGGATCGACACATGAAAACATTAATTAATGGTTTCATGTCTTATTTTCATGTGCCTTCTTCTGTAACTATCCCTGATGATTTACGACGGAAAATTAAACAGCTTGCTGCGTTCTTTGATACCTCTCAAGCAGACATAATTATGAGAGCTATTTCTGAATATGAACAACTTCATGTACCTAAAGAAGATATTACTGATCCTGAGTTAATTGTTCATCTAACTAAAGTTTCTAACGAGGTACACCGTAATGACTCTGATCGAAGAACACGATTTGAGAAATTAAGTGCTCCTGGGGTAGCCATTGAGGCTATTACTCCAGCTATCTGGGGAAGATCGGTTGATGACTGAGATAATAACTCTGGACAGTAATGTCTTCCGTGATCAACGTTTATTTGATTGGTTAACAAGCTCCGAAGCCCCTCACACCCAACATGTTTTTCCTCTCATTACTTTCATTGAGGTATTGGTCTGGTATGAAATGAGAGGCCTTACTCGTGAAGATTTAGACGATGATTTAGCAAAAATTAGGACTGAGATTGTTGAATTCTCGCTGGACTATGTCACTCCACTTATGATTAATGTTCGTTCAAACCCCAATTTCATGTTTAGACATCATGCGCGAGATTTCCTCATTGGAACGATTGTCCTACAAAAAGATTCCCTCCTAATAACTAACAATAACCGACATTTTGCCTGGTTACCCCCTCAGAAAGTTGTTTCTCCCCAAGAATATCTGTCCATGTGTCTTATGGACCAACCACAGGATTAATCATGTGCACTCCTATAAAGTCTTTTATACATGGCCAGCTGTTAGTGACTGAGGTAGAGGTTTAGTGGAATGGACGAAGCGACTCGGGATCATAAGTATCTCAGGTATCATTCTTTTTATTATCTTTAGTATCTTAGTTCTGTCCCTTCCCTCCTTTCTACGAGACAACAAATTGGATGATGATCCACCAAGACGATATTAATCATTCAGACTATCATACCTATCCTACATATGCGTTATCTTTCGCTAGAACCGAGGTCATCAGCCCAACGATTCCGATAGATCTTGGAGGAGACGACTCGTTTGAGAATCGAGTCTGTATTAATGATTCAACAATTTTTATGTTGCATAGATCGTTGGTCTCGGTTCAGACCACTAATAATTGGTCTTTTTATTCGTTCAATCTACAGAAAAATCTCGAATATACAGTTCTTGAATTTCCGCGAGAAAATATCAGTAGTAGCCTGAATTATCGTTTCCATGGCCTTTTCTATCATGAAGGATTGTTCTATACCATAGGATCTGGTTATCCCCTGTCACTTATTCGATTTTCCCCCAGTCTGGATTGGCTCGAAGTGAGATCCCTTCAGATCCCTATTCTATATGAGACTAATTCCTCTACCATTTGGCATAAAGTTGGTGGTATGGGGATCTTTAATGAGATCTTGTGGGTATTTTTACAGGGTTATCGTGCTGGGTGGTTCGTTACGTATAATGCAACCCTTTACGGTCTGTCCCTAGACACGTTTGAGGTAATCAATCAATTTCCAATTGAACGCCCATTTCGGTTTCATGGTACCATGGATGAGAACGGAATCTTTTGGGTCTATTATTATAACGATGTCGTAAATGGAACAAGATTCGATGGAAGAACGCTTATTGGTTATAATCTCACGACTCAACAGATTCAAGCAGTTATTACAGGGGACATTCATGAATACTTAAGGCTTCGAAATCCGTACGTGACCGCCCTAGGAAGAGCATTCAGCTCTTTCGGGTATACAAATTATATAATCTCCCAGAATAAAGTTATCTTTGATGAAACGCCTCAATTGTCACATGGCCACTTCTTTAATGGTTTTTATCTGATTCCTTTCCATTAACGACGCTTATGAGATCAATCATCCTTCCTTTTCCTTCTCACTATGACAACCACCATGGATGTTATTATCCCTATTAAAGTGATTGACACCGTAGTTTCTGTTGTTACCTGAGAAGAATGTAGTGTATATTCTGTTACTGCTACCCCCACTTTCGGACCATCTGCTCGTAGTTTAATATGGACTGAATAGGTTGGTTGATCAATTGAAAATTTTAATGTAGTTTGATTGCTAGATTTCGCTTCTAGTTCCCCCAGATTCACGGTGTGTTTGGTATTGAGAAGAGTCAAATTTGTGATTTGAGATGCCGTCCAGTCGAGAGTTATGCTTCCATTTGTTCGGATATATGATGAAGGATTAGTTATCGTTACTTCAATCTGGAGTTCTTCTCCTACTTGTTTATTCTTAGTTTGGATTGCTACATAAGGGGCTTCTTCCGCCATGAACAAGAGTCCGT
>JAEOTU010000097.1 GCA_016839665.1 Candidatus Hodarchaeota archaeon | reverse complement strand
TTGGCGAGGGTGTCAAGATCGTTTTCTGGAATAAAGGTCTTTTTTTCTTTGTTGCTGCAATCTGCTGTTATGGAATAGTATGGACAATCTGGGGAAGTATGATCTTGTACCCCTTATATTTTGGGTATACTGGATCAGATAGTGGAGCAAGCCTTTTTCGATTTGTTGTTTGGTTTATTGGTTTACCATCCATGTTTTTAGCCGCTAATCTTGGTTCAAAATTAGAAATCAAATGGATTCCCAGACTTTATTTTATCTTCTCAATATTGTTTTTTCCGTTATTCATGCTCTTAACTACAGCGTTTCCAATAGAGAATAACGAATTTAATCCGATTGCTATTGTTCTCACTATTTTAATTTTCTTATCTACTATAATATTTCTTGATGTCTCGACGTTACTAGAACAACGTATTTTCTTAGATTTTGTTCCAGATGAAAATAGGAACAGTGTCTACTCTCTGGTTCCTACCCTATCACGAATTATTAGCGCTCCTGCTTCTGTAATTGGGGGTATTTTTCTATTAGAGAGGGGGGTTCCATCGACATTATCATTCTTAGGTTTAATCAGCCTTATTGGTTCAACATTATCTCTCATAGCAATTCATTTTATGCCATCGGAGGGATTAGATCAGGAGAGGGCAATAGAAGAATCGCAAAAAGCTCTGTGAAGACCCTGGAAAATTAATTTTTTGTTAAATTTACAAAATATGTTACAACTTCATGATAGATACGGAATTCAGGGGGAAGAAGAGTGGTGGTCTCAACTATCTGTTTCCTCTGTTGTTTTTCCCACCATAATTTGATTGAATAACGGGAATGCGGTTTGAGGCTTATAGATATGGATTTATCAACAACCCATTCCTGCAATAGGCCTCGAAAACGAGAATGAGATTTGTTTTCCAAGGCATGGACGTATATTATAAGTGTTTGATTATCTTGGGGACAGAATTGGTGAATTATTTCTTTGGTAGCTTGAAGACCCGTGAGATTTCCTCCATTAAAAGCAAATCCTAGAGACATTTCTCCTGATGAAAAACCAAATGGTGGTTGTGAAACAATTAAGTCGAACTGACATCCATCAACAGATTTCCAATCACAATCTTGAAATTCCACTAAATCTAATCCATTTAAATCACGGTTTAATCGTGCTAAGTGTACGGCACGAGGATTAATATCAATCCCTAGAGCAGAACCTCCTTTCAGTCGAGCCGTTAAAGCTAATAATCCAGTCCCCGTACCCAGATCTAATACTCGAGTGGTCTTTTTAACAGGCAAAGATTCAGCAAAATTCCAACTCCTACCAGAAATATTGGTAGAAAGCCAGACATATTTGTGATTACGTTCGTAAATTGGGAAATCACAGAAAAGAAGAAGGTTCTTGTTAAAAACAGGTAAAAAGTTCCATTTATACCTATTTTCTGTAATACAAACCAGACGATTTTTTATCAATATTTCGAGATTCTCATCTTTTAACAAAGTTATAAGGCCTGGGCTTATAACAGAGTTTATTTGAGGTAATAATGGAAACTCCTTATTTGTTTTGAAATAAGTCTTTAAAATCTTTCCCAATTGGGCTAAAGATTCCTTCTCGTAAGAGAAAATAGTCTTAGGGAGTGATAATCTCAAAGTGAATTTCTCTAGTCATTGTAAGGAGAGTTTTTACTCCAATCCGTTCAATAAGCTCCTCTTTTCAGAAAGATAAAAGGACTAAATAAACGCAAATAATAGAGCAAAAAGGAATATGGCAAAGAATGCAAAGATAAAGAATGCGATAATCGGAGATTCCTGCAAGAACTCACGTGAAAAGACGCGAGCGATTTCTTTACCAAGCGAGAGTTGTCTTCGTAACGATAATCGTTTCCGATCGAAAACCGTGAAACCAAAAATCTTGATCGTAGGGATCATATGGATCAAACACCAGATAACAACAAAAGGGAGAGCAATCAACGCTAATATTCCAACTAAGAAGAATTTGGGATTTGTTACTCCAACCATAAAGATCATGAGGCATCCAAATCCACTGAAAATCATTGCCCAAAACCATGCCCATGTGGAAAAATAAACTTCTTCTGCAGAGCTTGTGTCGGCAGCTCGCCGCTTGACGGTTGTTTTTATTTCCTCTGTTTTCTTTGCAGAAACATCCCTTGCTTTTTCCTTTGTCGTAGTTTGAGCAGCATCAATCTCTTCTTTCACTCCATCAACGAACTCTTTCCCTGAATCTTTAATTTTATCGAACAATCCACGACCTTTTCCCGATTTTTCATCCTTTGCCATTTACCTGACACCCATTATCTTTAAGCTGTTTCATTTATTTTAACTTCAAAACCGAGTCTTTCGTGAAGAAATTTTGACTTTAACTGCGATGCCTTTTCCTTTGAGCACCTCGTATTTCGTGCCTGACCCATAAACAACAGGAACCTCAGTTTTAAAGACTGTGTCGTCTCTTGCTGCATCTGCTTCCTTTAGTTTAATGGGAACTGGCTTAGTTTTCGCTTTTTCGGACTCATCAAACTCAATAAACAGCGTAAAATCCTGCTTAGCAGAATATGTCATATTTTCTTTTATGTTAACCGTTCCATGTTGCGGAACACGGTGATCATGTTTTAACGTGCCCTTTCCTCCCACTTCGAAATAGAACTCTCCTGTTCTATCGATTGGGCTAGCTTCATGGACATCTTCCACCCGTATAGACATGAGACTGATTATATTTTGGTAACGGTTTGATTTAGACAGATCAGGGGCTTGGCCTTTTGCGTAGGTCTTTTTTCCTTTTACATATACTCGTCGTGCCATTTTTCATTTCCTCGTAATATTTTTCTAATTTCTACTTTAAAAACTATACAATGCCTTTTGAATGAGTGTTGTTATATAAGTCTGAGTTTTTTCCACTAACTACTTTAATTATATCTTTTTTGCATTTTCATGCATCTATTATCGAGTTGGTTATGATGCTGAAGGTACCAAACGAAGAAGTTCTCAGAGATGTAGTTCACAAGATCGAAGAAGAATACAATCTTGACAGCCGATTAAATCGTTATAAAAACCAACCAGAGATGATTGAATCTGCTTCCAATCAAGGCTTAACTGAAATCGATGATGCAATCCGTGCACTCTTTGTCGCAGATTTTATTGTTACTGCTTCCGAAGTTCCTTCTGGGGGAACGGATGACGAACGATATCGCTCGGTTATCAGTTCTTTTATACGAGGTCGTACTCGTTGTTCGTCATTAGACTCATTGATGCGAGTTTTCTACTTTGCATACAAAGTAGCAACAATCATTCGACGCCAAGACTTATTTATGGCTGGACGGGGATTGTCCAGAACTACATCATTAATTCGTCTAAAAGACAGTTACATCACCCCTTATTTGAAAATTGTAACAGATATCTTAGGTGAGGGCTCTTGTGGTTGGGAATTGGGAGTCTTGTCAGCTGCGCTTACAAGAACTTACCCAGACCAACAAATTCATCAATTTGAAGAGCTTCCCGTATATACTGATTCTAAGACCTTAACAGAATATATTTGGCGTCTACTGGAAAACTACAGTTATATACAAGATGTTGATACCAATCCTAATCCCATAATTCCTCATATGGAAGAGAGTCAAAGTATTCTAATCCTTGACGCCCAGAGAACTGAATTGGTTTCCTTATGGAACACCCCACCTTCAAATGTTCTTTTATTAAAGGACGAATTACAAGCTCTAGCTCAATTATTGAACCAAAACATTGACGGTAAGCAATTAGTTCAATTGAGAGGGAGTATATTAGATACTATGGAGCACCTTTTTATTGTTCGTGATCCTTTTATCAGTGATAAGCCAATGTTTGCTCTTAAAACCCCTGCAGATGAGCTTAACCTTTCCAGAGTCCTAACTATTCTCCATTTACGGGGTCTTGAACAGGATGGTTGGAAATCAATGTTTGTTTCTAAAGAGAAACCTGTTGTGGAACCTGACAAGATAGCTCCTATTGAGATAGCTACACCTATTGAGGAAGCTGTTCCTATTGAGATAGTTGCGCCTATTGAGGAAGTTACAGAGGAAATTGTTACTGAAATTGAAGTAAAAAAAGAAGAAGCTCCAGTAAAGAAGGGACTTTTTGCAAAAATCAAACGAAAGATGTTTGGAAAAAAAACAGAGCCGATTCTCATAGAGAAACAATCTCCTAAGCAGTTAGAGATAGAACCACCTAAAAAAGAAGAGATTAAAACGCCTGAAAAGGTAGAGACAAAGCCACCTAAAAAAGCAAAGGTAAAATCCCCCAAAAAAGTTAAGAAAGAAGATAAGCAAGACCAATTATCTTCTTTTATAGCACAAAGCTCTTTCATCGCTCAAGGGATTACTGTTGACGCGGTAGCTGATATGGATCTTTTTGAGCTCTTTGATACAGCACGAGAGGAGAACTATTATGTGATTGGGACATTTGAGACAGATTTTGAGAAAACAAACACAATTTTTCATACAAAATCGTCGAGTACCCCTCCTAGCGCTTTGATTACTTATTTTAATAGTTTAGATCAACAACTATCGAAATTATACAAAGAAATATTCAAAGACCATCAATTACTAATAGAAGAGTTATTTTTCATGGCTGATGATGGGCAGAAACTAATTATCAGCTTAAATGGGAACCAAGAACGAGTTGTTGGGTCAATTGCGACTACATATGTTGAAAAAATTGTTGATTGGCAATCTCGAAGAAGGGACGAGGAACCACTATCCCGGCGATCCCTACATATGAGAACCAGTCAACTATTAACAGCTAGACGCCATACTCCGTTTCCTGAGGCTGTAGGACGAATTTACGAATTAAATTTCGATGTAAATAGTGCAGAATCAGCTATTCTAGATCATCCTCTTTTCTCTTTTCGTTAGTCCTGATGATTAAAATCCAAGCAAAACAATGGGTGATTCTGATTTTGCCACAATCCAAATTATTTAATATTTCCTGTAAATTCATAGCATATTCACAATTTCTCAAGAATTAATGCAATCTCCCCTCTCAAACTAGCACTTCTATCTTTTCATTATTAATGAGGATTTCATTTGTCTTCTTACAACAACTCAGAATCTTTGCCTGAAACCAATCTTAGTGGATATATATTCTTCTTAGTTGGACAGTGGACATCAATCTTGGGGTCTAATATCGTTCAATTTGGTATTATTTGGTTTTTAACGGTTGAGACGGGTAGTGCTTTTATTCTCGGACTGTCTGCTTTCCTCGGTTTTGCCCCATTCCTTGTTGTTACACCCATCGCAGGAGTTTTTGTTGATAGGTATAGTCGAAAAAAGATAATACTTTTTGTGGATTTCATGCAAGCGTTTTTTACTTTGATTCTCATTGTTTTTTTCATGTTTGATAATCTGTTTTCCCCGCTCCAATTAATTGTGATTATTCTGGCAATAACTATGTTTCGAGGAGTGTTTGGGGCTTTTCATACTTCTGCAGTGGATACTCTCCTCCCCATCATGGTTCCGAAGGACAAACTTAGTCGAATAAATGGAATTAATTATTTGGCTAATGGTGCTATCTTCATTGTTGGACCTCTAACTGGTGCACTGGCTCTAAAAATAGTTCCGCTTAAGATTCTTCTATGGCTTGACGTAATTACTTTCTGCATTGCTATCATTCCCACAATTATTGTTTTTATTCCTAAAATTATGAAAACAGAGCAAGTAGGCTTAGTAAAACCTTCTTTTAAATCAGAATTTTCCACTGGATTTAATTTTATCCGCGAAACCACTGGCCTTTTTACTCTACTTATGCTATTCGTTGGCGCAAACTTCTTTTTAACCCCAATTTTTGTTCAACTACCTCTTCTGGTTACTTCTGTTCATTCTGGTGATGAACTGAATTTAGCGTTTCTTATGTCGCTTCAACAAGTAGGTCTAATCTCCAGCTCTTTTATCATGTCAACGTGGAAAGGATTTAACAAGAATGTTTTTGGGGTTGTTATTGGCATGTCAATTGGGTATCTTGGAGTAATTATAACCGTTTTAGCCCCAGTGGGAAATTTCGCTGTGATGGGTATAGGAGTCTTTATGTTGGGATTTTTACTACCAGTAGTAAATGTTTCAAGTGAAACTATTTGGGCTGGAACAGTACCCAGAGAAATACTAGGCCGAGTCTATTCAGTAAGACGAACTGTGGCTCAGATAAGTAATCCGATCGCCACTCTTCTTGTAGGTATCCTTGCAGAAATCTTAGGACTGGTTCAAATCATAACAATTTTTGCGGTATGTGGAATTGTCCTGTTAATCTATACCTGGTTCTTTACATCGATATCCTCAGTCGAAAAAAGTATTGAAGAAAGCATTAATGACAAAACGCTTGTTACTACTCCTGAAGAAGAGGATAGACCCTCTTTTCAATGAATGTGATTAACTCAGTCTACCACGGGATTTCCTTTCCTGTCCAATCAAGGAATTTTCCAGTGGATTTCATTTCAAGTGATTCAATAACTCTTATCATACCACTAATGGATTCAAATGGTTCCAAAGGAGCTTTGTCAGTATAAAGCATTGTTGTCTTGACCCAACCAGGATGGAGAGAAACAACAATAATTTCGTTACTCTTTAGTTCATTGGATAGCATTTTGGAAAACATGTTTAAAGCAGCTTTACTAGAACTGTAGCCATATCCAGTACTACCATTACCCTTTTTCTTAGAGATGCAACCACTGATAGAAGTAATATTTACAATGATAGGGTTCTTTCCTTTTTCCAATAACGGGAAGAATTTCTCGGTCATCATTAGTGGAGCTATTGCATTTACTAAGAAACTTCGATAAAGGTCTTCTTGGTTAAGTTCTCCAAATCGAAATCTGGATTTTTCATTACCAGATGCAATTCCAGCATTGTTGATCAAGATGTCTAATTTTCCAACCTTCTCTGATATTTTCTGATATAATTGATGTCGTGATTCTTCATCACTAACATCTAGCTGATAGATTGTAAGTAGATTATCATATTTTGATTTCAGCTGTTGGAGCTCTGTTGATTTAGTCGAGTTCCGACTGGCAGCAAGAACTCGAAATCCCATTTCTAAATATTGTTTAGTGAATTCCAATCCTAATCCTCTACTCCCGCCTGTTATTAGTACAGTCTTCATAGATAACTTTACTCCTAGTATTTTAACTAAATTATGTTTTAACTTTTCAATATCTTCAATAATTTAACTTTATTCGGCTGTCTTAGGAACTTTTCCAGCCTTAACCCATTCAGGAATTACTTCGATAAGTACTCGGGTTTTAACCTCTTCTAAAACAAATTTTGAAAGTTTTTCCCGTTCTTGTTCATTTTCAATGTATTTTAAGAAAATCATTCTTAGGATTTTCTCAAATTCTACATAGTTTTTCTTGGTTCGGATTTGTGTTGATCCACCAAGGCTAATGTAGGGAATAGAACCTTCTGAATAATCGGGGAATTGATGAGGATCAATTACTGAGATCCCTATTTTTTCATTCCCACTCTTAATGGATTTGATCTTAGTTGAATAGTCTTCTGCTTGAAAAATGAATCGTCCATTAAAAAAAATACCCCAGACAGGACACATGTGTGGGATTCCGCTATATGGGGAGACAAAAGATATGGTAATGATATTTTCTCGTTGATTGAGGTAATCTATTATCTCTTGATCACTAATTCCTGGTTTATTAAATGAAAATTCATCCCTTTTTGTCATTGAACTTTCACCGTTTCTAATTCACTTGTTTGCATCTTCTTTCATTCCCCTAAAGGTCGTCATTACCATGTCCCTAGCGCCTTCAATATCTCCAATGATATTTATATTATCAATATCTATCTCACCCAATCCTCGGTTGCTAGCTTCCTGCAGTACTGGCATCTCAGTTGGATCAAAACCAACTAGATGGGCTCCAACTGCTTCAACTGCAAACGCATCTTTCCCCACTATAAGCAAATTTGGGGAAACGGTTATTCTCTTATCTTTCCATCCTAAAAAGGTATTAGTTCCATCCAACACGGCCAAATCTATACCTCCGATAGCCTCATACATATCTAGCAGAGCGGTCGGTAGTTGTTTATGGAATCTGTACTTTTTCTTGTCAGGGATCAACCCCAACAAATTTTTGATAATAGAACCCAGATTCAAAAGATCATCGTCTCCAGCATTCTCAAATCGTCTTGGCACATGAGTGCTGATGAACACATTGGGCTTAAAGAGTATATGGGATAATGGTACATTTTCTCCAGCAACTTCGACTGTTCTTGTTTCTTTGTCATCTGAAAGATTGAATGGAATAACTGTGTCTTTGTAACAGTCCTTCCAAATCTCTAATCGTTTAAGTCCTGGTCCTGCACCACTGTCAGACTCTATAACTCGAATCTCTGCTGCCTTGTCAAAAGAAATAATAATTGAATTAAGTGTATGTACTGTAGTACACATTCCTGTTTCCGGATTGTAAATTCCAACTTTAACAACGACTTTTTTCCCTGGTTTATTCAGGTCTTCAATACCATTGATAAGATCGAGTGCTTGTTTGTAAGAATCATTACTCACCACAGCAACAGTTGACGCCATTGACATACACCTTCTTGAGAATATTACTCATAGTTACGGTGATTTTCCAGCAGGCTGAATGTCTCTCCATGATACAGATCCTTATTTCCCATGAGGAATCCTTTTGGAAAACCGAATTTGAAATCAACGAGTTCTGCTAGCCGTTTACAGTGTTCGTCAGTTATCTCAAAGTCCAAACATTGTAAATTATCTTCCAATTGCTCTAATGAAGTCACACCAAATATTGGGATTAGAAGTCCATTTTGTTTTCTTACCCAGTTTAGAGCAACGTTTGCAGAAGAACATCCAATCTCATCAGCTATCTTATCCACTTCTCTAGCAATTTTCAACCTGTCTTCTGGTGGAGTTCCCCACCCTTTCTTGGTTAATCTACCTGGAGTTTGGTTTTCTCTAGTGTATTTCCCTGTATACAAACCAGCACCCAAAGGAGCCCAAACTGTCATAGCTAAATCGAATTTTTTACACATAGGAATTATTTCTCTCTCTGGATCTCGGAATGAAAGATTATATGGAAATTGGAATGCTACGAAAGGATTCCATCCTCGTATTTCTGCCATAGTATTTGCTCTAGAGACTATCCATGCTGGAGTATCTGAAATACCAAGATAATTAATTTTTGATGTGGTAACTAAATCATCTAATGTTTGCATGACTTCGTGGATTGGTGTAGTGTAATCCCACATGTGTAAGTAAAGTAAATCAATATATTCTGTCCGTAATCTTTCTAGACTCTCTTTAACAGTTCTAAGAAGGTTTTTTCGATGATTACCCCCTGCATTTGGATCTTTTTTGCACCGGTGATCGTGTAAAGTAAATTTAGTAGCAATCACATATCGATCTCGATCTCCTTCAATAAACTCTCCTACGAATTTTTCACTTGTTCCATCTGTATAATTACACGCAGTATCAATGAAATTCCCACCAGAATCTGTATATTTCTGGAATACTTGTTTTGCTACTTCTTTTGAACTTCCCCATCCCCAATCCTCTCCAAAAGTCATTGTTCCTAAATTAAGCTCTGATACTCTTAACCCACTACAACCTAATAATTTATATTTCATTATTATCACATAATTTGTCTTGTTTTGCCACAATAACTAATAAGAATACGTTTCGATTAGTTGTTGAATCGTTACATTGGTGATTTTCAAGGATCATTAGAACCGTTATTACTGATAAATATCTTTCGTTTATGGCAAAGAGGTCAAAAATCGTTAGACTTTGCTGACAAATATCTAGATAAAAGTAAGGTACCTTTTTAGTATCGACTTTATTATGGCGAATCACTGTGTCAAATGATTCAATGAAAGCAGAAGTGAATAATGTCGTTGCTACTGTTGATTTACGATGCAAAATCCAATTAAATAAAGCTGCAAGCATGATGCCAGCTGATGGGCAAGTAAAGTATATTCCAGAACAATTCCCAGGCGTTATTGTGAAAATCAAAAAACCAAGAGTCACGATTTTAGTATTTTCTACTGGAAAACTTGTAGTAACTGGTGCAAAGACAGCTGATATGATTCAAGAAGGAGTCGAAGTAATTTCGGAACTCCTACGAGAGGCGGGCCATAATATTGTGCATAAAGCGACGATTACAGTCCAAAATATTGTTGCTTCTGGTACTCTTGGCAAACGCATCAACTTAGAACTAGCTGCACTCTTATTAGAACATACGATGTACGAACCCGAACAATTTCCTGGGTTAATCTATCGTATGCAGGAACCAAAGGTCGTCCTATTGCTTTTTCAATCGGGAAAGCTGGTCTGTACTGGTGCTAAGAAGGAGGAGTATATTTATCAATCACTTCAAAAGATTGATGCAATCTTGAAAGAAATAGATGCGTTTGAAGTTGAATTTGCTGGCTTATAGCCAGTATAGCCACCTTCTATCAAGTAGACTATTCGTCTGAGATTCCAGCAAGGTATTTCGCGATTTTTTTTCTCTCATCGATATTATATTGTTTCAGAATAGCGATATCTTCCATAACTGGGCTACCACCACCATGAACTCCAGCAACAGCCATAACACCGCCAATACCAGAACAGAGAGTATCAGAAAGTGTTCTGTAAAGTCTATACACATCCTCTGCTGGGATATCCTCCTTTCTTTTGATATATTTTCGGAGAAACGGACCAGTCTTATCATTTAAAAAGTCTTTTTCATATGGCAGTGTAGCAGGTAATCCTCCAGCTAAATCAGCCAATGTTTCCAATTCATGATAATAATTCTTTCCCGCATGTTTCCTTCCAACGTTGCAAAAGACTGGATCGGGAATCATTGTGCCTGAATCATCTTTGGTTGCCTTATGAGCAGCTGCAATCCCAGCTGCATTAACAAGTTCAGCCACACTTATCAAATCAGCGAGTTTGAACTGGACATGTTTCTTGTCTCCTACTCCATTATACTCGCTAACTAACGCACTAAAACCCATAATGATATCAGTGGTTGCAGGTTTGCATCCAGTATAGCTGTGACGATGATAGAGAGCAAACAGTAACGCTAGCCACCCACCAAACTGGTGTTCACCTTCATATCCGCCTAAAAAGACTCTATCGTTTGGAATAAATGTGTCATCAAAGATGATGAAGTTTTCCACATCACCTGCCTCTGCTGAAGGACTAGAAAAGTGATCCCGTGGCCTCAGATTTGAAGCTCGCGTCACTAGATAGACATTTTCCCAATCACCTGGAATTGCAAAAGAGACTGCATATTGATCCTCCTCTGGAGTTAAGAAGCGGGTAGGAGTTACGATGATCTCTTCTGCGACACCTGCCGCTGTAATATGATTCTTAGCTCCTCGAACCACAATACCATCTTCACGGTGTTCAACAACGTGGACGTACATATCAGGATCTGACTGTTGATGAGGTCTTAAGGACCGATCACCCTTCACATCGGTTTGAGCACACGTCGCAATAATATCATTCTTTTGCCAGTATTTGAGATACTCAAGCCATCGTTTATGATACGGTTGACCTGTCATCGCCTCCGCGCGGTGAGTAATAACCGAGAGAGCGTTCATCGCGTCGATTCCCATGCATCGGAAGATGCAACCTCCTGTATAGCGGCAGATTCTTCGCGTCATCTCTTGCTTCTTGAGCAGATCATCAGTAGATTGGTGAATATGAGTAAATCTGTTTACTGGTTCACCAGTAACATGAGACGTGGCAGTTAATAGGTCTTTGAATTCTGGTTCGTCGACTCTATCTAAGGTTTGAGAAATGGTTTTTATCACTCCTGCCATTCTTGGGTCGTCACGGCCAACCTTCTCCCCGTTAATGAATATATTTTGCTTCATTTTGTATAAGTTCTCTTTATATTCTTGAGAAGTCTTCATTCTAATCATCTCAGAGCTTATTTGTTATATACACAATTTTTTCAGTGAAAGAATGTCTTTAGTCTTAAGATTTTATAGTTTTTTTATTTTTACAGAAAAAAAGATGAATGCATTTTTTTAGGTAGAAACTAAAATCATTTCTAAAATGATGAAAGTGATGGTAATTAAAATGGATAAAATTGGATATGATAAACTCGTTTATTACATGATTGTCTTATTACCGTCTCTATTTACCTGGATATTACTCATTGCGTTTGTCTTAATTTTTTCCTTTGATATGATGGACTATATCAATGCCAATACCATTTTCCCTGGTTCCCATGATTTCTTCATTATGATCATTTGGGCAGTTCCAGCAGGGATTACTGGATCCTTATGTGGGATGGTTATAGACAGATATCCACAGCACTTAGGAAAATTTACAACATTTGGACTGGTAGGTAGCTCGGTATTTCTAGCTATTGACATGATTGCATTACAAATGGTCAATGGATTGTTTTTGATAATCGCAGTATTTTGTCTTGGGGCTTTTATGGGGATTTTAACCATTACTGCTCATACTCTATATGGATCATCGATTAAATGGACTCATCGTGGGAGAGGGTATTCATGGGCAATATTTGGAGGACTATTTTTTTGTATTTTATTGCTTGTAGGAACTGATTTACTTAATTTAGACTTTTTCTTTTCGTTTGCTCTCATCTCCTTTCTTGGTGCCTTAATAAGCATCATTTTTTACTTTTACACTCGAGAGTGGCCTTTCTGGGAAAATGATCCTTGGTTGACACCTTTATTCCGCATTCTTAAGCGTCCAGCCGTTGACGGTTATTTTTGGACCCATGCTCTTATTTATCTGATGCTAGGTTTGACCATTGGTTCCTTAGCTCAAGCAGGTATTATTCTGGGTTTCAGTTCACTTCTTGAAAGTTGGTACAAGTCCTTCTGGTTAACTGTACTAATCGGAAGTTGTCTGTTAATTCTCCCCTCTGGGTTCCTCACAGATCGTTGGGGAAGAAAAACCTCAATAATTCTAGCGACTTATGGAATTGTGTTTGCTTCGTTAATAGTTGGATTATTTCCTGGTTATTCTTTATCGTTTTTTATATCAGCGTTATTCCTCGGGATATCTTTTGCTCTCATCCATCCCGCTCTGGATGGAAGCTTATGGGTAGACTTAGCTCCTCGAGATTCCATCGGTAGATACTCGTCTTTAAATTTCCAATCCCTCGGTTTAGGCATTTATATTGGGTTTCCTATAAGCTATTTATTCGTTACTGAGCAAATTCTTGATATTACGCTGATTATGAATGTTTTCGTACTACTTGGGTTGGGTATCCTTGCCAGTGCTCCGTTATTTTGGATAGGAGATTCATTTCCACCTCTAGAATTTTTCCTCTTGTTAGTAATTAATGATGCTGGTATGCCCATATTTCATTATGATTTTGGAAGAGAAAAAGAACTGAAGGTTGATCTGCCATTAATTTCAGGTGCTCTCTCGGCAGTAGGATCATTTATGCTTGAAGCGACTGGAGAAGAAGGTGCAAGTTTAAGTCTTGTACGACATGGTACCCACTTCATCATTTCTGATGAAGGTAAGATGGGGCTTTCTGCTGCAGTTTTCTCGAACAAAAATGATCCAGAGTTGCACGGTCTTCTGCATAAGTTCTTAAATACGTTCGAAGAGAAATTCAAAGATGTTATTCCAACTTGGAATGGGGACCTATCCACCTTCCATGATGCTATTGATAACGCTGAAGAAATTTTCGGGCCTTTAGTAACAATCCAGTAAATTAGGATTTTCAAAGATAGTTCAGATGATCCTAGGACTTAGAAATTAACAGTTTCACCATCTTTAGGTACAATACAACGACCATCTGGAAATTCCATTTTAAACTTCTTACAAAATCCGCTTGGGCTTCTGAGTAACCAGTGCATTGGAATGATAATAGGAAGTGGTTGTAAAAAAGTTTTTAGTTCTTTTAATGCTCTTTTTGGTGAAGCTGCAAACATTCCACTAATAGGAATTGCCAAAACATCCATTTTTTCTTGAGAAAAACCCTGAAAATCCACCGAGTCTCCTGCATGTCCGAAAGAAAGAGATTTTGTCCGAATGATTACTCCAGTATTTTGAATTCCAGAGAAAAAACCGTGGCGTCCTTTCACGAAACTGAGTGTCCAAGAACCTTGAGTAACTACTTCTCCTGGAACTGCAAGTATTATTCCATCTCTCCATTTTTCAAAGCGATCTGATACCTGTTTATTACAAATGAAGACAGCTTCTGGATTACGCTTGAGAAAGGTTTCTACTCCTCCCGTGTGATCTGGATGCTGATGGGTTGCGACTACAATATCCCCAGATGTGTCACCTGCTTTTTTATTCCGAGGATCGATGAGTAACCTTGAAGTATTTGTTTGCAGGACAAAACCTGACTGACCCAGATAAGTAATATCAAGTTGGTTCATTTTTATCATTCTTCAAGCTTGCTTATGATGAAAGTTTCCAGGTTTAGCTATTCCTTTCTCTTAACTATTTCCAAGAGAACCTGTTGTAACAATCTTTTAAAACACATTATTCCTTTTATAACATATGGCAAATCGTTTACGGGTTGCTTTTTTAGAGAGGTGCATTGGCTGTTATCAGTGCGTATTATCATGTGCTCGAATTAATGAAAAAGTATTATCTGTTGATCGGGCAAGTATTCATGTTAAAACAGTTGGAGGGTATGAAGGAGCATTCGTTGTTGTTGTTTGTCGGGGTTGTTTAGATCCTCCTTGTGTTCCTGCTTGTCCTATACCAGGAGCCATTCGTTCCAGAACAAAAGGGGGAGGGGTTCTTGTCAATCGGAAGGTTTGCGATTCGAAAAAATGTAATCAAGAATGTGTTAAAGCGTGTCCAATCCCTGGAGCAATTCATGTTGATCCTGATCTTCACAATGCAATTGTTTGCCGTCAATGTAGTATGTGTACGAAATTCTGTCCGACAGGAGTTTTAGTCATGGAGGAACCAAAATCAGGATTCTAGGAGTGAAGATGATGGAGATTATTCCCTGGGACATTTTAGAAATTGATCTAACGACACAAAAGATTGAAAGATATTCACGACCAAAATTGTTTCAAAAATGGTTAGGTGGTATAGGCGTTGCAATCAATTTACTTAAAGAGCATGTACCTTCGAATGCAGATCCTTTAGGAAAAGAGAATGCAATCATATTTGCGATTGGTTCTTTGTCAACACTTTATCCTATAGTTTCCAAGACAGTTGCCGTGTTTAAAAGTCCTCTCACTGGAGATCTAGGAGAATCTTATGCAGGTGGACGATTATCTCTTGCAATGCGGTCTACAGGTTTAGGAGCTATTATCATTAAAGGACAGGCAGAAAAATCGTGTTTTATCACCATTAATAACGAAGATGTTGAAATTAGACGATCAGGCCCCCTAGCATATATGTATACTTCTACAATTGGTCGAGTTTTACGAGAACTGGTACCAGTGGGAGCAGGAAGACGATCCTCAATTCGAATAGGTCAAGCAAGTGAAAATTTAGTGAGATATGGGAACATTGTTGTGGACAGTTTCCGTCATTTCGGGAGATTGGGAGTCGGTACCGCTCTCGGGGCTAAAAATGTAAAAGCGATTGTCATCAGTGGAGACAAAGACATTTCTCTTGATTCAGCTTCCATTGAGAGAAGAGCCTATCTCAAAACATACCGAAGAATTTGGGATTTGTGTGTCAAGACGAAAGCGATGAGAAAGTATCATGTCTTGGGAACTCCTCAGAATGTGCTACCATTAAACGAATTAAATTCTTTACCAACAGAGAATTTCAAACTGGGAAAATTTGAACGAGCTG
>JAEOTU010000096.1 GCA_016839665.1 Candidatus Hodarchaeota archaeon | reverse complement strand
ACCTATTTACTCAACAACTTAATTTAGATTCTATCTATAGTAAATAGTGAATCAAATCATCGTGGATCGTTCAATTATACCTAATCGCTTGAGTTTTTTTCTGAAAATCTACAAAATTAATCCAAGAGGGAGAAAGAGAGAAATATTTTTATTCTGGAAGATTGATACCGAATATTACGTTAACAAATATACTGAAATAGGATTTCACGAGTTGACAAAGAGTGTCATATGGTAAAGACTTAGCTGAATTTGGCGTGGAATATGCCCAACAAAATGGAGTTGACTACGCAGAGGCCAGATTAATCAATGGCCAAAGGACTTTCTTATTCTTACGAAATGGCATGTTAATTTCAGGAACTCAACAACCTTGGCTTGGTATTGGATTTCGTGTGCTAAAAAATGGGGGACTTGCGTTTGTATCCATTGATGAACTATCGAGAAAAACGGTAACAGATGCTATTAACATTGGAGTCAAGATGGTGAAAGGATCCAATCCCAAAGAGAAAATTGATTTAGGTGAACCTATTTCAAATGAAGCGAAATGGGTTGTGGCCACCAAACAAAAACTAATAGATGTCGACACAGATTCTATGCTAGAATTGTTAACAGAAATGGATAATAAAGCTGAAGATCATGGAATCAACACCCGTGCGAATATTTTTGAGGCTCAAAGCTATGAGAAATATCTTGTGACTTCAGAAGGAACTCGAATTGAGTCAGAGTCTTCCATGCTTAAATTCTATGCTATTTTAACCGCTAAAGGATTGTTAGATTCTGAACAACGTCGGGTAGATTTAACTCGGAGTACAGGTTGGGAAGGTACAAAAACTTGGATTGATGAATATGAAAACGATTGTGCTCGCCTGGCAAAAGTTGCAGCGCAATCAGATAATACTATGACAGGAAAAGTTGATTTCGTTGTAGGTCCCGAAGTTGTGGGTATTATTTGTCACGAGAATTGTGGTCATCCTAGTGAGGGAGATCGAATTATGGGTAGAGAAGGTGCACAAGCGGGTGAGTCCTTCTGGAGGGATTTAACTTTAGGAGAATCACGCGTTGGCTCTGAGTATGTTACTATTGTAGAAAACCCAAAAATTCCAGGGACAGGAGGATATTATGAATACGATGACGAGGGTGTAGAAAGTCGTGAAAGGATATTAATTAAAAATGGTATTATAAATGAACCGCTGCTCAATAGAGAATACGGGGTGAAATTCGAATTAGGATCTAATGGAGCAGCTCGGTCTACAAACTTCAATCGAGAACCAATAATTCGTATGGCTAATACCTATATGAAACCAGGAGATTTTACTCTTGAAGAATTAGTAGAAGGTGTGAAACACGGGATTTATATGCTTTCATTTACGGAATGGAATATCGATGATAGACGATATCAATCTAAATATGTAGGCTTTGAATGTTACGAAATTAAAGATGGAGAAATCATTGACACAATGGTACGTCGTCCTGTTATGGAGCTTACATCTGTAGGATTGTTTTCTTCAATTGATGGAGTTTCCAAAGATCTTATATTTGATTTTCCTGGCATTTGTGCGAAGAGTGACCCACCACAGGGAGTCCCTGTTTATGCTGGTGGAGGTTGCGTTCGTATGCGAGATATCAAACTCGGTTGAGGTGCGATAGAAATGACAGAACAAATGGAAGCCTTTGTCGATTTATCAGTTGAGATTGGACAGAAACTAGATGCTGATCTTATTATTGCGCGTGGGATTTCGAACATTGAAAATCAAATCAGATTTTCTCAAAACAAGATTGATATTAACAAACAATGGCAATCAGACATGATAGAACTAATTGTGGTCGTTGATGATAATCGACTGTCAACGAGTGAATTTTCACCCTCCTCAAATGAGAATGTTAAGGAACAAGTGGAAGCATCAGTAAATTTCACGAAAAAAATGCCAGCTAGTCCTTTCTTTCAAGGTACAGAAGAAAAAATCTCAAGTTATCCAAAACAAGAGTGGCTTGCTGATACTAAAATTCTAGATTATCAAGAGAAAGCTCCCAACGATGTAAATGCCTGTATTGATGCCGCGCTCGCTGCAGGTGCTGTTAGAGTAGCAGGTTCATACCTTTTCGGCGAAAAAACAATTTTACTGAAAAGCTCTGCAGGGCCTAGGGGGAGTTATACTGGGACTTATTATAATCTTACAGTCAGAGCATTTCAGGAGGAATTAGATGCGTCTGGTCAAGGTTTAGCTTGCGGCCGAATTCCTTCTGGAGCTGAGAAAGAGATTTCTGCTGCTGGAGAACGAGCTGGACATTTCTCCAAACTCCACCAAGGTGCAAAACAGGTTAAAAGGGGAAAATATGATATTGTTATGACGCCTGCGGTTGCAGCTAATTTGTTTGGAGCAATTCCAGAAATGGCGAATCCCCTTGCAATTATGACGGGTAGAAGTGCTTTAGGAGATAAAATGGGGGAAAAAATAACTCCAGAATATGTTTCAGTAACAGATAATGGAATACAGCAAGATGGATTACGCTCATCTCCTTTTGATCTTGAAGGAACACCACGACAAGAAACTCCAATTATCAAAGAAGGAGTGTTAATCAACTTGCTTCACAATACATCAACAGCTAAAATGTCTGGTGGAAACAGTACAGGAAACGGGGAATTGATTAACTTCTATACGGGGATAAGATTTTTTGGTCCTTCTTCTACAAATTCGGTGTTTAACAATGGAGATCATTCTTTTGATGAACTACTAGAGGGGTCGAATCCGACTGTTTTTATTACTTGTAACTGGTACACTCGGTTCACTAGTATGATATCAACCGAGTATAGCACAATTCCGAGAGATGCGGCATTCCTTATCAAAAATGGTGAATTAGGTCAACCAATAAAGAATTTTCGTATTAGTGATAACCTATTACGGCAATTTTCCAATATTGAAGCCCTAGGGAACGATCGAGTACAGGTCAAATGGTGGCAAGTTTTGACTCCCACCTGGATTTCTACTCTACGGGTGAAAGACTGCCGTGTAACAACAGCTACGCAATAAGTGTAGTGGGATATTTCATATACTATTCTTGGGTAAAATTTATTTAAGAGTAAAAAAGAAAAAAGCCCCAAGAAAAATTCCCCTAGGATGTGAGTTTCCATTAGTCCTGTATGCAAAAAATGCCATAATTATATAATGAAGTTTCCCTGTCCGCACTGTGGAAGCGAAGAAACCCTTTCAAGCCGGTCTCCTGACGATATTAAAATGATTGTTCCCAAGGAATTCCAAGGAGATTTCGATGAACCTCCACCTCCAGTTTACTCACCTGTTGCATCTACATCGTTGACTAAAGGGCCGTCCAGTATTACTTCCTCGGCCCAAAAACGGAACAAAAAATCTAGTGGACTTAAAAATCTCCCTTCTAGCGATCCATATGGAATCTCTGCACCCGAACCAATCTCTGATCCTTTAATTGACAACCGCCTCTTAGAAGTAGAGGTCGCTATCAAAAATATGGAAAATGAAATGAAAACAATATCAGCAGATATGCAAACAATACTAAAAAGCCAGAAGGTAATTGAGAGTATTTTAACCAAAATTAACAAAGAACTCCTTAAACTACAAGAGAAATAATCTCTTTAGCACTTCAGATAAAATCTTTTTTCCTTTCTATGTGCAATACTTCGAAATCAGAAATCCTTCAAGTAGCTGCTTTTCAACATTATTCCGTGGGAGACACTCAGCGACCGCTTGGCAGAATTTCAGAAAACCATCTTTTGCTGAAATGTCAGAAGCAAGGAAAAACTCTTTCAATTGGTTTTCATCTCCTTCTTTCCAAGCGAGTAACGATTTGTGCATAATATTTACTAGGTAAGGATCGTCTGTATCAATATTACGCCGATTAAGAGCATCAAGAACCGTGATCTTAGATCCCATTTTCTTAATAAGTCCAATTCTCAACGTTTGGTCTAGTTCTACTCCACACGCTTGACTGAGTTTCTGAGCTTCTCCAAAGTCAACAGTATTATCTTGAAAAGTCCACCGAAACGCGAGATAAAATTGGGACACTCTATCAATGGTTATCGTTCCTTTGCTTTGTAAAATGTTTTTTACAAGAAAATTTGTTGAGATCGAACGGATCAGGGTTAATCGGTCTCGAAAGGAGATTATATCACCAGAATAACGCATAATTTGTCGGTATTGACTCAGTATCTCCATAGCAGGCCCAATTGCTGATATAAAGAAATCACCTCCACGAATCCCCTCATTCCAAAAGCGTTGTAATTGTTTATGGATTTTAATTTCCATTTCTTGTTGGATTTCTTTAAAATAACCGATCTCATGTTGAGGATATTTTCTACACACTAGATAGATAGACGAAGCAAGCGCAGCAGATGTTTTTGCTCGAAGACGTGTTTTCATTTCGGTGTGAATGGGCCATGAAGCAGTAACCACGAACCCAGCGTTAGTTAAAGCCTCCAACATTGTCTCCCAACCTGCTGATGACTTGTGGGCATACACAATGATGGCAATACCCTCGGATTTTAATACTCTATACATCTCTTGAAAGGATTTACTAATATTTTCTTCGAAAAATTTCTTGGGATTCTTTTGTCTCCCCTTATTGGCAACAATCTCTTTCTCTTTGGGAGTGAGGGGAGTCGCAAATAGCTCTGGAAATAGATCACCAATTGCTTTTTTGAACCAGACATAAAAAAAATCAGAGAGATCAGAATAAGGAACATTGTCGTAGTACGGTGGATCAGTTAAAACAGCATCAAAAAACTCGTTAGGAAAAGGTAAACTTGTGGCTGATGCTTGTTGTACTGAGGATTCCGTAAAAGATTCCCAAGAATTAGTATCCAAATAGCGGATTACCCAATCGGTTTGTCGTAACCAATCTCCATTGGCACCAGAGAATACATTCAATTCTGCATAATCCCACGCCATTGGGAGAGCTGTTCTGCCAAATACATGCTCAATTTTTTCCCCGTAAGCGTTGTAAACCACTAAATTAGCATTTTTATCTGCCAATCGTCCTAGAATTATTGCCAAATAAGCCATAATTATACTAGATAGTTTTGTAGGGTGAGGGGTTGTATCAACTAATTCTTGATGCTTTTTAGCAATTGCTTTGTAATTTGCTTTGATTCGCTCAAGAAAGGTGACAAGAGCTAATTGCTGACGAGAATTAAACAAATCACACCACTTTATCATCCCATATTGACGAACTCCAAACCCCAAAGTTCCCATAGGTGGCAAATCTTCATCTGGTAAGAGAGGTTCCATATCCTCATAGTTTGAAAGCTTTTGAGCAAGAAATTTTGTTGCTTGAGTGTAGGTGTGAAGATCATTCTCATTTGCTATCCTATAGTGCTTATTTTTCCTGTTGGGAAATCTTAGGATCACTATAGTCATTCTATGGTGCATCTTTCCCTGTTGTGCAAGTTCTCGTATTTTAATTGCTTTTATTACTTGGTTACAAATTAAACATTTAGCGTTAGCCCTTGAAATTGTTCCTTGGGAGGGATCGAAATCAATGTTGTTATTTCTCTGAATTTGAAAAGAAATCGTTTTTGAATCTCTGTCTATTATTGGTTTATAGGCGATTAAGCGTCTTGTAGTTTTAGCTAACCAGAAATGCTTAATTAAAGGAATTTCTGCAAGACAGGCCGGATTTGGACAAATGATTGTTCTAGCCCATAGATATCCAATCGGAATACCTCCTTCTTCTCCTGGATCGTGAGGATAAAATTGGCCAATCTCTTTTTTAACCTCCTTTCTAATTTTTTTTGACCAAAGTTCGACAATTGCTGATAGTTGAGTACTAGCAGCCTTTTGTGGCCATTCCAGGGTTGCTTTCCCGATGATGACTGCAAGAGGGTTTAAGTCACTTGCATAAGTTTCACAACCAAGCCTTAAAGCTTCGAGAGGGATTGAGCCTCCACCTGAAAAAGGATCTATTATTTTTGGTGGTTCATTATGCCACTGTTTCTTGATAAACTGCTGACTTTTATGAATTGCAGGATTTGAATTGGATTTCACAGTATTCCAAGGCGCAATATCTCTGATCAATTCATATAGTTCTTTTTTTTCCTTAGAACTTGAAGGAAGATCAACTAAAGATGCAAATGCGGTCGTTCGAGAAGCTGCTAAAGGCCGTCTGGCCCACCACAGATGCAAAGTGCTTGGATGTCCATGCCTGACACTTTTCTCATGGATAGATGCTTTTGATATCTCACCTAAAGGAAAATCCCATTCAATAACCCGTTTCCTCAAACTAAAGCATCTCACAAACTTAACATAAAGATAACCGTTATTTAGGACTCTATTCTAGAAAAGCTGAATAAATATTCCTATGAAACAAAGTGAAGAATGAACTTATCAACATTCAGATTGATAGTCTGTATAATAAATCTACTCTCCCAAAAAAGAGAGTGGTTATCTCTCTCCCTATTTGTTTTTCATCTATGATATTGGAGTAAATCGTGTTATATTACAATTTACTGGAAAAAACGAGAAGTCGACGATTGAATAGCCTCTGTTCGTTCTAATAAAGTCCTGATTTCGTGGATTAGAGCGTTTTCTAGCTCTTTATGGTTTTTTAAAAACCTTTTCCGATACTCTTTCACAAATTCATCTTTTGTACTCTCATCCCAGCCAATTTCCTGATGAATTTCAGCATATAAGCGATAAGTCAACGTCGGACGTTCAACCCATCGGGCTAGAAAGTAGAAATCCTTTGAAAATATCAGAACTTGAGGAACTTTTTCGCCTCCATTGACACGATCAATTAGAAAGGGATATTGGTCTTTATTGAAGATCTTCAGGTTGATATTTGGACTATGCTCTGCTATTCGGGCTAGAATAGGAACATTAGTTTGAGAATCCCAGCACCAGGTAGTTGCAGCGACGAGAAGATTGATTGGATATTTTAAGTCGATATGAAATTCTTTTGGTTTGAACTCTTTTTCAGATCGATTAAAATATAGTAACATTCGTTTCTGTTCGTCTTCTTTACCTGTATTGACAAATTCTTCGAAATTCATCCCTGTTTGAAAAAATTCCTCTGTAATTCGCTCTAGCATAATTTTAAGCTCTCCAGGTTCCGATTCTATCAAGTCAGTCTGTTTCTTGTTACTATTGGAGTGCTTCTTTTACCTTATTGAGTAAAACATTTTCAGGTACAGCACCGACTACACTCCACTTGGGTATTTGAAGAATTTCACCGTCATCGTCTTCTTCAATCCATTCGTCATTGATGACTGTTTTAGGAACTCCTTGCACCAAGTATTTCATGGATAGATCTTGGAATTCAGTGGCTTCAATCATGTCTGCAGTAATGTTTTCGTTAAGCATCGCAAATTTAAACGCATTTAAAACAGCTCTTGGACAGTAGGGACAAGTTGGAGTAATAAAAACTTGTAGGTGAACCGGTTTATCAATTTTTTCAATTTCTTCCACAATTTCAGGATCTAGATCGCTCGCTTTGTCTGTTCCAGCCATAATTATGCTCTCGATCAAGCTACCGAATTCATATCCAGATGGGATTCCAAAAAATCTTATCATTCCTTTCCCTTTGCCTTCAATAGTTATTGCGGGATGTCTTTGAATTTGCCATTGTTGCGCTTTTTCAGAATCAATGTCGCATTCACAGTGATCAAGTTTAACTTTCTCCGATTGATTTGCAATCTGTTCTGCTAAATCAAGTGTTTCATTACACAATAAACAGTGATTTTTATTCGTAAACATGTGGAGCGTTACATCTGAGGTCAATCCATCGAACATTTGACGGACGTCGTTCAAAATTTTCTCTTCTATTCTAACTTTTCCTTCGGACATATAAAATCCTCCAAAATAACTTAATTTAACATT
>JAEOTU010000095.1 GCA_016839665.1 Candidatus Hodarchaeota archaeon | reverse complement strand
TAACTTTATACTTGCTAATTAAATGAATTTTCACCTTCTTAGGTATCGTTTTTGAGTCATACTTAATTCTTGGATCTTAAAGTAAGAATATCTCGCTTAATTTTAACGATTAGTAAAATTCATTAAAAAATCCAATGTCTTTTGTTCATCTTTTTTTGCTAAAGATTGTGCGACCACTATGACATCTTGAACTTTAATAGTAAAATTATCAAATTTCATCATTCTTCTTATCCCTTCTATAAACCCGTTTTTTCTAATTTTTCCAATAATTCTTTTTGTGTTATATTCAATTTTTTTGGTACTTTGATTGTAATTTTAACTAACAGATTTCCTCTCTCATTCGAATTTATTTTATAAAATCCTTGATCCTTTAACCTTAACACAGAAGATTTATCTGTTCCCGGAGGAACCAAAACATTCAATACATTCTCTATTCCTGGTACCTGAATTTTGCCTCCGAGTGCAGCGGTTGTAAATGGGACTTCATGAATAACATATATATCATCGTCCTTTCTTTCAAATATTGGATGTTTTTGTATATGTAGAGCTATATATAAATCTCCTGGAGCACCACCATTTTCTCCAGGCATACCTTTACCTTTTAAACGGAGTTTTTGATTATCTTTAACTCCTCTTGGAATATTTACAGTAAGATTCTGTTGTTGACCTGTGGAAGGATCTTGATATTGTATTTTTGTTGTTCCTCCATTAAAGGCATCCATAAAACCAATTTCCATATTATATCGTAAATCATCACCTTCTCTTGGAACATTACTAAATTGACTAGATCGCGCTCGTGTACTACTACCTCTTTTTGTGAAAACATCAAAAATATCTCCTAAATCGTTAAAAAAGTCAAAACCTCCAAAATCCCCTCGAGAGTTATTGCGGTTTCCAAAAATTTCATTAAAATCAAATCCTCCAGGTGATCCAGAGGTAGAATAATAATAGGTTGTACCATCTGGCCCTCTATGCACATTGGCGCCTCCTGGCGCTCCTGCGTATTGTTGATACGAGGTTGGATCTCCCTCTACAACTCCAAACTTATCATACATCTCTCGTTTTTTATCATCATTCAGAATACTATACGCTTCATTTATCTCTTTAAATTTTTCTCCAGATTTTGGCTCATCTGGATTTACATCTGGATGATATTTTCGAGCCATTTTACGAAATGCTCTTTTAATTTCTTCCTTTGAAGCGTTTTTACTAACCCCCAATAATTTATAATAATCTTTTGCCATATTTTACAACCCCTTTTTGTTATTTTGAAAAATAAAAAAAATAAATAATAATTTAAAATTTTAAAAAAAATTCTATTTAGATTCCTCGTACTCAGCGTCTACTATATTGTCGTCTTGACCAGTTGCTTTTCTAAATTTTTCTTGTTCAATCTCATCTTTTGTCTTTCCCTGATCGCCATAAGATTCGCCTGGCTTATCACCCATTCCTCCAGGCGGAGCACCTTGATAGCCCCCTGGTTGTTGACCATACAATCTTGCAGAAACATCGTGTAAGGCTTTTTGCAGCGTATCCATCGCAGTTTTAATTTTTCTAACATCATCAGATTCCATCGCACTTCTAAGGTCAGAAATTTTTTCCATTATTTGGGATTTCAAATCTCCGATTACTGTTGCGTTTTCATTCAATAATTTCTCTGTCTGATAAACCAAAGCTTCAGCATGATTTTTTGCTTCAGTGAGTTCTTTAAATTTCTTGTCTTCTTCAGCGTTTCGTTCTGATTCTCGAATTTTTTGTTGAATTTCAGCATCGGACATCTTTATGGAGGCTGTGATTGTTATCGACTGAATTCGTCCAGTTCCCTTATCTTTTGCAGAAACATTTAAGATACCATTTTGATCAATATCAAATTTCACTTCAATTTGGGGTACTCCTCTAGGCGCTGGGGGAATTCCAGTTAAATGAAACTTTCCTAATGTAATGTTATCAGCTGCTTTGGGTCTCTCTCCTTGTAATACGTGAATTTCAACTGCAGGCTGATTGTCTGCGGCTGTAGAGAAAACTTCTATTTTCTCTGTTGGGATTGTAGTATTTCTTTCTATTAATTTAGTGAAAACGCCACCTAAAGTTTCGACACCTAAAGATAGAGGCGTAACATCTAATAATAGTAAATCTTTGACATCACCTGTTAACACTCCTCCTTGTATCGCAGCACCTAACGCAACACATTCCATTGGATCAATTGTTCGCTCTGGTTTAGTACCAAAAAATTGCTCAAATTTAGATAGTACACTTGGCATCCTAGTAGGTCCTCCAACTAAAATCACCTTATCAACATCCCCTGACTTCATTCCAGCATCTTGTAAGGCTTTCTGAATAGGACCCTCTAATCGCATTAAAACAGGATCAATCAATTGTTCTAATTTTGCTCGCGTTAAAGTCATATTGAGATGCTTTGGACCTGCATTAGTAGC
>JAEOTU010000094.1 GCA_016839665.1 Candidatus Hodarchaeota archaeon | reverse complement strand
GTGGCAGATACTCACCCATAACGAACCATACATCCTTAGGCGGTTCAATGAACAGAACTTTCATCGTTAATCTCCTTGAAGCTAAGTTGAGCTCATATGGTTTCTATCTAGTTTATAACTTATGGACAGTTTGGATTCAATTCATGTTCTGTTAAGATAATGCAAAAATAACTACAAGTTGCTGCAATCGCAAGGTGTATGTTGGGGTGGGATTCGAACCCACCCACACACACGTCCAATTCACTTCATTCAATCTAATTTAAGCAAGACAGTTTAATCCACATTATCTAATCTACACAAATAAATCATAAATATCCACTGACTCTGATGAGTAATTAGTGGATTCTTGGAAAGAAACTAATGTATGAATGATTGTGGATAATCTATGAAAGAGATTACAAAATTCGCCAGATGGATTAGGAAGATTTCTCCCCGACGTGGAATGGTATGTCATTTTTATTTCGGTGATACTATGAGTGGACAGGGCGAGAAATTACCACAAAGACAATATTTTAGCCCAACAGATTTTGCTTTTTTTAATTTGTTTAGTGGCTCGTCAAGTTGGATTGTAAAAGGCACAACAGATCATGGGATATCCGATGAAAGGGGAAGAACCTCAATAGTTCCATGTCTTAATTGTTTTAATGTGGATGAAATCTTTATCGATAGCCTTATACAACTACAAGAGGAAGGAAACGAGAAATTTGAACTTGGTCTCATTTTGAATAAACGAAGATTGAAAGGACTTTTTGGGAGTGATAATATTCAGGATGTGATTGAGTGGAAAGGTGGGAAACGCCCTATGCGACGAGATTGTTGGCGTTATGACATTCCAAAATTCAGAAAAGGAGTGTTAGATCCATTTAATTATTGTAATGTAGTCAGGATTAAAACACCAAAGTCAAAATTACGCGAGGAACCTATAGTCACAATACCGCTTTCAATTGTTATGGGACTACTGATAAGAGAAAGAGATTATAGGACTATATCGAACTTTCCTATAACTGAATACAATGTTGAGGTTTTCCCTTTACTTTAGATGAGCAAGATTCGATCTAGCTATAGAATAATCCCAATTTTTCGGGATATTTCTTTGAAATTTAATATTTTGAAATTACTCTCAAAATCCGTAGAATTCAAAGTTCCCCAAGGATATTCCCACAATTGAACTTCAACGGTTTCTTCTTCTTTACACGCTGGGCATTCAACTTCATTATTCCAAACATGAAGCGATTCAGCACCCATTTCTCTAGTTTCTTTAGCAACAACACCACCATAATATATCCAATCTTCGAATTCGTTCCCACATTTACACTTAACGATAGGTTGTAGCGTAAACAAAGAATCGTTAAAATATTCTTCAAGATCTTTGTAGTCTTGCTCTTCTTCATCAGTATAAAGTTGGTCCTCGATTTTTCCTAGGATTATTAAAAGATCATCGCTAAATTTATCTAATTCTTCAGGTATGTGCCACATAGTATCCTTTTCAATTAGATGGACGTGCAAATTTGGAATAGAGATTCGCTCTCCCAGCTTTTGCACATCTGAGTCAATTTCCTCACAGATTTTGTGAATCAATTCTTGCGCTTTTTGTATGAGGCTTCTTTCGTCATTGTCTATCAGATCGAAATTTTCTTCGATTTCATTAATCATGTTACATAATCTGATAACAGAACTAGCTTTTTCAGAAGCCTTTGGGAGGTTCCCAATCATATCTTTTATATTTATTGGGATTGTCAAGCTGAAAGAAGATAAAAATAAGAATTCAATTATCTTCTTTATCGGAAACGCTCTTTCTGATATACAAAAAAGTGCTTCGTTTGATTTCATCAGCTTTTTAATTTCTTTTATCTTTTCCACATGTGTCTTATTTTTAATATCCGTGATATAATTGAAAATACCTTTTACATCTGAATCAGCTGAAATAAAATAATTTATTCCAGTAAGGCAAGCAACTATATATGAATATGTATCTAGCAAGTCTACCTTGTAACCCGTTTCTTTGGCTTGAAGATTAATAATGCTGGATAGATCTAAGAAATAAGATTCAAAACACCGTTTTGATCCAATTTGGAACATATATCTTGAGTATTTTGAAACTAAGCTCTTTTTTTCAGGTGCGATATATATAAACTCTCGACGAATTGAATTAGAGAAGAAGAGGGTAATTTTTCCTTCTACAAAACTCCTGAATAACCTAGCCATCTGTTTTTTCAAAGGGGAGGAGATTTTCTCCTCGTATTCTTTGTCGAAAAACATCGAAATAATATCTTTTTCATTAGTCTGGATGAGATAATTCGTATCCACCATAGCTGACTTACAGGTGCGCGTAACAAACGTATCCCCCTCCCTGCCAAATTCAATTAGATCCTTGAAATAGTAATTAGAATATAAGTGAGTTACATCTTCAGCTTTCATGATCTCCCCATCGTAGAATAACTGCAGATTTTTATGATGTTGGAATTCTCGGATACCAAGATTCTAGCTCTCCTCTTAAATATCTGGCGAATTGTAGAGTTCCCTCGTTAATCAGAGTTTCAAAGGTCTGTCGTTTCCCTATATAAATTCTAGGTATCTCTACTTTCTTTCCAAAATATTGGTCTAGTTCTTTCATGAAATCCTTAGTTTTCACTTCGTTCAAGTATTGACGTTTACCTTTTTGCCCACGAATATTTTCAATCTTGTATATGAAATCTTTCTTGCAGTATTCCCTGCATTGATTAATCAGAAAATCCTCGATGAGGAAACGATAAAGCTCCATAAAATCACACGTTAAACTCGGTCTTTCATGTTTAGGTGCGTGTAGAAATCCAAGGAATGGCTAAAGTTTGGCTTTAATTAGTGCTCTGTACACTCTCCATGAAAGCATCTCGTAAGCTAGATTGAACAGGTTGTTCACCCCATCATAGGCTTGAAACTTCTTTCTACTTACTAGGACATAAATAGCCTTTAACAATCCAAGGTATTCCTTTGCCTTTCGCTTAGAGACATCAAAAACATCAGCAATAGTGTCAATCACCCATGACTTCATTAACCAAACAAAAGAACTTGAAACAAAATGATTCTTCATTATGTGACCTATCTCATGCAGAGCAACAAATTCCAACTCAGCTTCTATGAGAGCCTTAGACAATTTCTCTCCTACAAATATTGCACCAATTGGATAGTTCCATATCTGAAAGCCTAAACAAAATGCTGGAGAATCGTCTTTCTTTTCTTTGAAGGTCAAACCGCTAATGAAGTGTTGTGGATAACCGATCCTTAGAAAGTAATTATTGATTATGGTCTGTAACCTTACATCGCTCCTAGCGACTCTTAGAACCCTTTCTACATTACTCATTTGTTCTCCTATCCAATGTTACTATTCACTAGCTAATTTGCCTTTATGTCATGAAGTATAAGGAAAAGTTATAGCAGAACTAAAATAACTGCATGCATCCAATATTATTTGGTGAATGTAACCAAGCTAATCCATGTTAAATGAAGAAGAAGATAATTTGAATTATAACAATTAGTACAATGGCTGATGTAAAGACCCAGTTTTCGCGTATCTTCTGCCAGATTCTCTCCAACTTTTCTTTTCGTTTTTCTAAGGAAGGGTATATCCCAATATAGTTCAATGTAAAGGTGATGACAAAGACTGTGGGAGATATTAGATATTTCTTGAACAATTCTGGATAGTCTATATTCTCTGGGGGGCTTCTTGCAGTTACTTGGAACTCTGCTATGGAGGAATCAATAAAATTATTTGCTTCAGGAGCTTGAAGTATATTCCCTAGTCGATCAACATATTCTTCATCGAAAGTGAACAGGTAAACTTTCCAGATTCCTATCAAGGTCGAGTCTTCTGCTATGGAGTATTGAAATGCAATTTCCGAGTCTTCAGACCAATACAAATGATTTTGATAAGTGTAAACAAACTTACCATAACCATCAATAAGGGTTGTTCTGGGAATGAAGAGAATCTGATAACTTAGGCAATCTCGATAAAAATCGTTGTGATGATCTAAAGTACTCCAAGGGGTCATCTTTGAGTATGAAGAGACTTGATGTATTGTATCAGGAAAGGAAACGACAACCCCTCCTGACGGATTAACTATGAAGAAATAGAAATATGGTTTCTTGAGGGGCACAATCCCCTCGTCAAAAATGCTGATTCTAAGTGTAATATTATCTCCTAACTCAAATTTACTATTATCAAGTTGAATAAAAATTTCGGTATCATAATTCGGAACATATCTTCTAAGTTGAATGAAATCGTCAAAATCTTCTTTATTGATGTTCATAGATTCGGGAACATTCATTAAGATGTTGAATGTTTCTTCTGAATTTTTTGGGAACACAACACCTGTAAAATAATCCCATTGAAGAAGAACAGTTATCAGAAGAGCTATAAGAGCAACAACAAACGAGAAAATTATCCTTCTACTTTTCACATTATACTCTCCTTGAATGAGCTTCATTTCCCCTCATTTAAGCATTAGCATCGATTTTTGCATGGAGTTGAATCAAATGTTACTTTTGAAAATTTGCCTTCTGACTATAACAAAAATTTGGTGATACATTTCAAAAGTAAAAGAACATCATTGATTCATGATCATTAACTTTTCAACAGTTAAAGGTTGTGTGTGTGGGGGGGGTGGGATTCGAACCCCCAAACCCACCCCCAAACCCAACAAATTTCGTAAATTTAGTTTTTAGAGTACACAGCGTATTGAGAGTTATCTTTTTACGAAAAAAAAATGAGGGTGAATGGATCAAGATTCCTTTTTCATTTCGTAGTATAGCCAGATGAGTGTTATGAGAAATGCTGGAATTCCGAAGATTATTGCGCACCAGACTAGTATTGTTATCACTGAATTTACGACATAGTCCAAAGTCCAAGATGCGATGGTAACATCCCAGTTTCCGTCAAGGTAAACTTTAATGCAGAATACAACAAAGAATAGAAATGATATTCCGCCTCCACCGCTTTCTGTACGTGAGCGTTTGCCAATGAATTGGTATTCTTTTCTTTCTTCATCCG
>JAEOTU010000093.1 GCA_016839665.1 Candidatus Hodarchaeota archaeon | reverse complement strand
TCAAAATCTTTTTCTAAACAAACTGGGCCATTTTGAGCTCTCTCTAACACTTCATTTATCCGCCAAGGAGGAGTTACCATCTCGTTCGCCTTTTCATCCTCAAATCAGCTTTGTGGTATTCTTTTTCTTCTTGTATTTGGTTAATTTTTTATACTTCTCCAATTGTGATTATTATTATTTCTTCAACAACAAGTACTATCTATGTTGGAAAGAGTCGTTTTCTGAATAATACAGCAGTTATCCCTAGCAAGAGAAGAATACCAAAAATGGTGGTAGGAGGAAGTATCCACCCTTGGTCGGAATTATCTTTTTCAACGGTAATTCTCACTAATCCTTCTCCCTCGAGTATCAAATAGCTCTTAACAGTTCTTTTTCCAATGAAAACATTATCGTTCATTCGGATATAATCATTTTGGCCAATCAAAGGATTATTCCCATAAATATCAATAATCCTAGCATGAACGTTCGTGCTAAAAGGATACCTCTCAATTGAGATCGTATAGATCTTATTCTTCTCGACAGGGAACAAAAACCAATGGATACCTGAGGTGTTAATATCGATCGTTTTCCCAATCCGAGGGATTGTACCTATTTTTACATTTGTTTCAATTGTTGCTTCAAATGGTACTCTGATTAAATTCTCATGAATTCTGGCATCTCGTTCCCCAGTTAAATAACCATAATATGAAATATAATAGTATCCAAGATATATAACTAAACCTTTCCCTGTTCTCATACTTCCTTGTTGAATAGAGTTTTCATTTGAACCACTTAAAAATGAAGGATTGCCTGGTAGGAAGCATTTTGTTTCCATTCGGATGGTCAATTGAGAAAAATCAGAATGATCAAAATCCCCTGCATTTGCAATCGCTGGCTCCTCAACATCCAGACTCTGTTCATTCTCAATAATGAATAGATCGTCTACTTTTGCATTAATTTCAAACATTTTAATAGGATCTTCGGTAATATCAATAGTTTCTTTAGTTGTTGGTCTACTGTCCAGTACTTCTAATCTAGATTGTAATAATAAGGATTGACTAGATTCGATTAAAAAGTAGACTGAATCATTGGCACCTAATAGTGGGATCTCAATAGGATAGGTCTCGACTCGATCCCTATATCTACAACTGTCACGATAAGTTCTTTCATAAATATATCGCTCAGCAACTCCTCCAAAGGCAATTTGTGTTGTCTCATCAGGAAAATCGGAGTTAGAAATCAATATTGGGTCAATGTCTCGTTTCGCTAATTGAATGTACGAAACGCTATAACGGTAATAATAGTAAGAATCAGGGGGATTATCATTCAAATTATAATAAAAATCCCGGGAATAACTAACAGATGCTTGATTTCTTATTTCCAATCGATAATTAAAATTAAAATTTTGTTGAAACGTGATCCTCACACTATCGTGTGTTGGGATTGCTACTTCAACTAAAGTAGGATTGTCATTAGGAATTGTAACCGAGCCATTGATTGGTAATGTCTGGGGAATGAAAGCGCCTAATTCAAAGTCTATATAGATAGTAATTTCTATTTGTTCGTTGTTGTCAGGATTCAGGTAATTGTTTGTTTGAAAATAGTATTCTTGACTTGGATCGATATAGAGAATAAAAGAATTCTCTTGATAGTAGTCTTCGTAATTATTATAGTTCCAAGAATAATAATTTCTGAGGTCTATTCCTTCATTCAAACACCAAATCTCGGAGTTACCCCAAAAAGAGTCAGTATTGCCAGTAACAGCAACCTCATACCTCGTGGATAAGGAATAAAAACCTGCAGTCGTGATACCAAGATTACGAAGATCCAGAATGAATATTTGAGAAAAGTCTGGACTTTCAGGAGTCAATTCCATGCTGAATTGGTATCTTGTTTCAGGTGTAACCTCAGAAAAAATAATATAATAACGTCGATTACGCTCTGGGTTTTGGATAGTATTAAAAACAAAAGTTAAACCAATAGTTCCGAGATATTCCTCATGTAGTAATGGAATGACACGAGCAATTGTTGTAGGATCTTCACCAATCCCATCAAAATACAGATTTTCGATGTATTCCAGTTCTTCATTACCAAAATCGTTTTCTTTTAGATACCTAAATTCAACTCTTACATCATAAACTTCTGGGGGTAAAGTTAGAGTTAATGCGTAGATATTTGTTTGATTAATATTGACATAATAATAAGCAAAAGATTCTCCTTTCCTCATTTCCTCCATAGTAAGCACTCCTCGAGTTGAGATATTTTGTTCTAGCGTGGTAATATTATCATCCGAGTTCTTTACACTCTTACTTGGGGAAATTACAAATATAGAATTAAATATTAGACTAAGTGAAAGAAATCCGAAGAGCAAAGTGATTAAATTCCGATAAACTCTCTTATTTCTTAACTTTTTGTGATAATTGGTCTTATATCGTGAAGAAACACTGGGAGATCTTTTTAAGTAAAATTTCATTTAGTTTTTCACCTTTAATCTGAATATCAAATTCGCAATAGATGTAACCTGTGAAATTAGGTGATTTGGACTATAATGTTCATTTGAACTTAAAAATTGTGTGACTAAAAAGGTTTCTAACTGTATGAATCCTTGCTAGTGAGAGACTTAATCAAAATGAGAACATT
>JAEOTU010000092.1 GCA_016839665.1 Candidatus Hodarchaeota archaeon | reverse complement strand
TCCCTGTAGATAGTACAACCATATCCATTTCTTCTGTTGTGATACCTGGTGAGCCAGTGAAGTTTTCATATTTTAAAAGTAAATTATTGGTATCTGGATCTTCTTGTATTTCGTAGATTTGAGAATTGACAAAGTGGATGTTAAACTCATCGATTGCCCGTCTATAGAATTCATCGAATCCTTTACCAAAAGCGCGAATATCTATGTATAAGATGTAAACCTCTAAGTTAGGATTATGCTCTTTCGCCATTATAGCTTCTTTGACTGCATACATACAACAAGCTGCGGAACAATAACTTCTATCAATAGATAAATCACGAGACCCAACACACTGCAAAAAAGCTATCTTTTTAGGATGTTTTCCATCTGAGCGTCTTATTACTTCTCCTCCCGTTGGGCCTGATGCACTAAGAAGCCTTTCAAACTGAAGAGTCGTGAAAACATTGGGGTACTCCCCAAAATGAAGTCTTTCGATTTTCTTTGCATCAAAAGGATCGAAACCAGTTGTTGTTATGACTGCTCCGATATTTATCTCACATTCCTCATCCTTCTGGTCAAAATCAACCGCCTCAGGACCACAGTTCTTCTTGCAAACTCCACATTTCCCCTTCTGAAGGAACGTGCAGGTCTCTGCATGAATATAAGCTACTTTTGGAACTGCTTGAGGGAAAGGAATGGAGATATTTTTCCTACCGTCTCGTTCTCTTCCCTTCTTGTCTTTTCGTGTGAGACCCTCATTGAAATCATCGTAAACCCACACAGGACATTTTTCTTCGCAAACCCCACAACCAGTGCACTTAGCTTCATCAACGTAACGGGCTTTTTTGAGGTATTTCAGAGTAAAATTGCCTGCTGAACCAGAAAGATCAAGCGGATCACAATAAGACAATAGTTCAATATTTGGATGCCGTTGGACATCAACCAGTTTGGGACCAAGGATGCACATTGCACAATCAAGGGTTGGAAATGTCTTATCAAGTTGTACCATTCTCCCACCAATACTTGGATTGCTCTCTACCAGGTACACCTTAAATCCTTGATCTGCCAGATCCAGAGACGCTTGTATACCTGCAATCCCTCCACCTATAACTGCTACTGAACCGATTTTTTCATCTGACATTCTTCTTACCTCTCAATCATTACTTTTTAGTTGAAATTTCATCTACTAACATGCCCAATTCTTTTACCTGAAGCTTGTAATCATGTTGGGGTTCTCTATCTTCTAAAACACAATTTAAATGAGCAAAGCATTTAGTACAGGCTACAGTAAGAGTTCCCTCATTTCCGACAACCTGCTTTGCTTCTTCTAATTTCCGTAACATTACTGCACGTGACTGATCATCGCATCTAAGCCAAGCTGATACCCCACAGCAATTAGTATATTGCTTGTTAAGGGGTAGTTCTTTTAATGTCGCACCTGTATTCTTCAGTACATTTCTTGGACTTTCATATTCTTTCATAAATCGACCAAGACGACAGGGATCATGATAAGTTAATGTAATGTTCTCTCCCTTGAAATCAAGTGCTTCTTGATGTTCTTCGATAAATTGTGAAATATGTTGAATTTTAATGTTTTCAAGATCGTATAATTCACTAAAAGTGTAAAAACATTCAGCACAGGAGGTGACAAGTGTCGTTATCTTCGATTCTTTGATCATCTTCGCGTTGTATTGTTGGACTTTATTAAAGGAATCAAGATCACCAGTCCAATATGCATCGTGCCCACAACACTTGAGCGAGATGACATTAGGCTTAATTCCCACTTTATTCATTAGATTTATTGCACTTTGCCCTATCGGATGAAACTTAGTTTTTTGTAAATCCAAAAAGCGATCAAAAAGATCAATGCATCCTGGAAAATATGCGATGCTAGAATTCGGATCAATCTCGCCTTCATAATCAAAATCCATTCCCTTGTCTGTCATTTCTGCCATAAAAATTTGCAGAAGATTGAAAACATTATGATGAGCGTAACTTGTTTCATCGATTACTGTGTTTTCGCGTGATAACCGTATAAATTCAGGGATATTGACCTCTTGGGGACATACCTCGTAACATTTTGCGCATGTTAGGCACATTGTAAGCTCATCATCACTTAGTGATTTTCCTAATTGTGCATTATGTATAAACTTACGTGGATTGAATTTAGAAACCCTCCGTAAGGGACAAACACTAGTACAATTCCCACATTGATAACACGCTTTGATTATTGATTCAATACTAGAAGAAAACGTGTCCGTTTCAAGAAAGTGGGGTTCTGTATTAATCATTTCGAAAATTCTCCTTGAAGATAATGAAACACTTTATTTTTTGGTAAATGGAGGTTTTGCAACATGACGGGAACATATGGATCAGCCATATCAAATTCAACGATTTTACCCATGGTTGCTAACCTCATGATAACCACACATGTTGTAAAGCATTAAGGTGGGTAGAAATAGTTTTATAGTACCTCGGGGCTTGATAAAAGTATTTTGTATTTCTATTTTAATCTTTCTTGTAATCAGCGACATTTTTTTCATTTACTATTGTTAAGAAAACTTTTCCGAAGAACATTTCCATTATAATCACTTTCTAATTATTTTATCATGATTAGACAAAAGCTCAGGTATTTTTCGAATCTCGAATTCTTGAGAATTTAAGAATTAGACATTCCCGTAAGACAAAGTAAAGAGTCGTATATCGGTAATATGCACATGATTGAAATTTAAGTACTAATTATTCTGTGTTTGTATTGTACTTTTCTCACTATCAGGTTTTAATGAGTTATTAATCCAAAAGGATTTATATCATCAAGAAAAAACACCAAAGAAGATATATTTCATCCCCAGTTGATAAGCAAAGATATAAAAAATGAATAAGTGAAATCGCTTGATGGTTACTCACATCTAACGAATACAGTTTTGGAGTCATTTAAGATGTCCTATGAATTAGATAGTAATGCTAAATATTATAAAGAACATGACTGGATCAGAGTGGAAGAAGACGGTACATGTTTAATTGGAATTACTGATTACGCCCAAAAGGCGCTTAAAGACGTGGTCTTTGTAGAACTTCCAGAAGTTGGGGATACTGTTTCTCTTGGAGAAGTATATGGTTCTGTAGAGAGTGTGAAAGCAGTTTCTGATGTATACAGTCCTATTTCTGGAGAGATCACTGAGGTTAATGAGGAAGTGGTAGATTCTCCTGAGATGCTTAATGAAGATCCATATGGAGCATGGTTACTTCGGATCAAACCGTCTAACCTTGAAGAAGAATTAGCAAAGCTCATGACCCCCGAAGAATACGATGACCTTTGCGCTCAAGAAGGATAAACTCCTTCTTTTCTATCCTCTTTTTTATTCTTGTTCTGAACTAGCTCATTGCTTCGAGTACCAATTCTATTAGATCCTTCACTTCAACTTCCTCTTCTAATTGTTGAGTTTTTGTAGCATCGGTTAACATACTTGTACAGAAGGGGCAAGCTGCTATTAAAATCTTCTGTTTAGGTTTATCCTCGTTCTCATCTTCAGAAAGAAGATCCAAGGTTCTTTTAGCTTCTAATACCCGACGTTCAGAGATGCGAGTAGTCACCCATTCAGGAGTCTCACGAAACATACCACCCCCACCGCCACCGCAGCAGTAACTGAATTGGCTATGATTTGGCATCTCTTTCATTCTCACACCTGGAAGAAGCTCTATTATCTTTCGGGGAGCACTATAAACGTCATTATATCTACCAAGGTAACAGGGGTCATGATAAGTTACCTCATAATTCATGTCTTTAGTGAATTTAATTTTCCCCTCTTCAATAAGCTCTACCAAAAACTCAGTGTAATGGACAACATCGAATTCCCCTCCATATTCAGGGTACTCGTTCTTAATGGCATTATAAGCATGAGGGGAGGATGTAACAATTCTCTTAACATTATTTTTCTTGAACATCCTGATATTATCTTCAGCAAGCATTTGGAACAATGCTTCTTCACCTAACCGCCTCATTTCGTTACCATCATTCTTTTCAGCATCACCAAGCGTTCCAAAATCAATACCAGCCTTTGAAAACACTTCATAGGTTGCCCGAGCAACTTTCTGGTTTCTTGGATCATAAGCAAGAGTATCACCAGGAAGCCACAGTAGTTTTGATTCTGATTCTTTTATACTCGGTAATGTCCCCTCTTTCAACCATTTCACGCGGTCTCGCTTAGGTTGGTCCCAGATGTTACCGTAGTTATAGGCACTTTCGAGCATTGTAGTGAGGGTTCCAGGTATTTCACCTTCTTCAATCAAATTAGCTCGCATACCTACAATCATATCAATATGTCCAATAAGGTGAGGACAGGCGTTTACACAAGCGTAACAGGTGACACAAGCCCACAAGACGTCCCCAGTAATTCCTGATTCTTCACCGATAATGGGAACATCTTTATTAGAATTTATTAAACCGTATTGCTTTCTACCCCAATTTTTCACGTCTTGAATAACTTTGAGGGGGGATAGGGGTTCACCTGAATCTTGAGCAGGACAATAATTATGGCAGAAATGACACTTCATGCATGCCGATGTTTCAAATAACTGATAGAAGGTGAAATCTTCTATGGATTTGATACCTTCAGGGTCGAATTGCAACTGACCTGCTGGTGATTTAATATCTGAAAGAACGATATTTCCAAGGCCCACTCCGATATGGAAAAATTTCCCGTAAGCTATGTAAGATGCGCCAATGAGTGCCACACCTAAGTGAGAAAGATAGAAAAAGAGGTGTAAGGCAAAAATTTGCCCATCAGTCGGTGAAAGATTTTGGAGAACTAATGCCAGAGGATATCCAATGAATGAAAAGACCTCAAAACCAATTTCAGCTTGGTGGACCAAACCATATACAATACGGAAGGCTTCTACAAAGAATCCAGAGATACTAATCCAGAAAAGTAATAATAACAGAAAAAGATCTTCATAACCAGCACGAGCATAATAACTACGATCCATAATGTAGCGTCTCATTAATGCCAAGACGGTGCCCAAGAATAACAACAATCCAGCTGCATCTGCAAAAAAAGAATGAGCGATATAAAACGAACCAACTAAGAGCTTTTCGTGGAACAAATATTCATGAGCTGTTGAAATAAGGGTAGCAATTGCAGCACCAAGGAAACCAAGCATAATCATTGAATGAGCTATGAAACTAGACCACTGTCTTGATTCACGTTTAGTGATACCAGCTCCAATGCCATAATAGACTCTTTTAGGAAGTGATCGTGAGAAAAAGTTCTTGAAAACTCTGAAAATAAGCCCAAAGAAAAATGGAATGAATTTCTGGTCTTCTTTATCATATTTTCCATGAAACCATACGCGCATTCCACGATAAATCCCAACAAGTACTATTAGAACAGCGATCATTGCACTAATGTAAATTAAAAAACCAAGTTGATGTCCATATAATTCTAAGTGACGAGGCCAGTAAGCCTCTCTACCAGGTTCCTGTAATATAGAAAAAATTGTTTGAATCATAAAGTTCACCAATACCGAATTCACAACCTTTATTGGAATATTTTCCTTATTCTATGGCAGAATCGTATAGAAATATTGTTTTAGCTAATATTAAGCCAGATTTGTATTCAAAGCGACTGATAACCTCAGACCGCTCCTCTTAGGAAATTGACATTAGCTATCTTACTTTCTTATTTGAAGGTGTCGTGTTCATAATACAACTGAAAGGTGAATACCTATTTCCATACAGAGTAATAATACACATTCAGATGAGTCTGGTATAAGTTAGATAAAAAGAAAAGAGAAAAAAAGAGAAATTTAATCTACAATAGAGATTAAACTTTCTTAAGCAGTTCGGGGAGCACTTCGTGAAGATCAGCAATAATTGCGTAATGAGCTACATCTAGAATCGGAGCTTCCTCATCCGTATTAACAGCAATTATCGTTTTGGAGTTACGCATACCAACTAAATGTTGAATAGCTCCTGAAATTCCGCAAGCGATGTAGAAATCTGGTGTAATAGTTTTTCCTGTTTGGCCGACTTCATGATCATAGGGTACCCAATCAGCATCAACTGCTGCCCGACTAGCACCTACTTCGCCACCTAATTCCTTAGCTGCATCAATAATGATAGAATATTTTTCTTTACTACCCACACCACGACCACCTGCAACTATTAGCTTAGCTTTTGTAATATCAACAGAGACTTTAGCGATCTTCTCCTCAACAAAAACTTCACGGTTATCACTATCACTAATGGTTGGAGCGAAATCAGCAACTTCTCCAGAAAACGATTCATCTATTTCAACTTCTGGATTATTTCCACCCAAAATGGTCACAAAATTCAATTGGTCTTTATTAGCTGACATCGTACCTAGTATTTTTTCTTCAAAGAGCGGATGAATCCCTACAATGTTATCTCCTTCAACTGCGATGTCTGTCATAGAGGCAAACATTGCTGAGTTAAATCGTGCTGCCAAGCGGGGTATTACTTCTTGACCGTAAAGACTAGCGCCAGCCATGACAATAGATGGGTTAGTTTTATTGATCAGTGCTTCTAAAGTGTGAGTATGGTGAAGAATGTTCACTCCTGCGAATTGAGCATCATCAACTTTGTGTACCTTCTTTATTCCATATTTAGTAGCCTCCAGAGCCAATTCAGAAATATCCTGACCCAAAATGACTCCTTCAACTACGCCTAATTTTTGTGCAACAGTTAAACACTCCTTTGTATTCCCCATTATCTTACCTTTAGAAATTTCTATAACTACAAGTATGTTGGTCATTCTTCTTCACCTCTTATTTAAAGGCTCCTAAGTTCAGGCCTTTCTCTTTCAGAGTAGCAAGTAACTGATCAACCAAAGTTGACGTATCCTCCTCCTTAAAAACCACACACTCTTCAGTACGAGGTGGAGGAGCTTCCATCTTGATAAAATTGACATTTGTATCAAGAGAACCCGCTTCCAATTCATCAATTTCCCAAACGGGTACTTTAGTTCTACTAGCTTTCATTATTCGACGCACACTTGTATAGCGGGGTTCTTCAAAATCACCACTTGAAGCAATACTAAGTACTGCAGGTAATTGAAGTTCTACTGTTCTGGTTCCTCCCTCAATGACTTTTTCGACTTTGATCTTGTCACCTTCAAATGTGATCCTTTCAACCCACGAAGCAGTGGGAAGGTCAAGAAACTCAGACACGATTGGGGCCATTGTGGCAGTACCATAATCATAACTTTGCATTCCAAAAAGAACTAAATCATATCTTCCTATCTTTTTAACCGCTGCAGATAAAATTTTGGCGACTGCGAAAAAATGTGTCACACGCGCTTCAGAATTCTCAATTCGAATAGCGTCGTTGCAACCCATCGCGATTGCTTCCTTAACAACCTTATCAGCCATGTCAGAGCCTAAACAAACTGCTGTGACTTTACCTTCACCTTTCTCTTCAACAATCTTTAGAGCCGCCTCAATGGCGTGCTTATCATAATTGTTCGTCATGACATCAGCTTTGTCATCACGATCCCCTGGGAAGGTTTCTTCAGGGGAAAGAGGAGCATTTCGATCTATTGTTGCTTTAACAAATACTATAATGTTCATATTAACATTACATCCTTAGTATTATCTTTTCGTTGAGCTCATGCAAATGTATCCTGAGCAATAATTATGTTCTGTATCTCCTATGTAACTTGATTGGGAAGAGATACTCAAAAGAATAAGCAAAATATTAGTATATAATCGCTTTTCTTGTCTCTATTAAAAAAATATTAATTAATTACAATTTAGGTATGTGTAGTAGAGAGAAACTCAATGGTTGATCAAAAAAACGCAATCGGGATCTTATGGATGGGAGGTCAAAGCTGTCGTTTTCAGGACAAATCAGTTATCTCACAGTTTAGCGATAACAAGATTTATGCTTTGTTGCACAAAAAGCCACTTTTTTTGTGGGCATTCGAAACCTTAGAATCCGTTGTTGATTGTTGTGTATTATCTTTTAATTCTTTTCTTCAATATAATCATTTTATGGAGTTTCTGGATCAAGCTTCTCTTTCACTACCGCATTTTGATAAAATTATAGATAAACCTTCGATTCCGTCTCAAGGCCCTCTTCAGGCGCAATTAACTGCCCTTCAGGAGTTCAAAGGTGCAACAAAGGTTATTACACTCTCATCTGACATGCCATTTATCACATCAAGATTATTGAATGACATTATAGACGAAGTAACTGCAATTTCTACTCTAGGTTCACCAAATGACATCATAGAACCTTTAGTAAGTGCTTATACAACGAATGAATGTATGGTTGCGTTAAATTTCCTTTCTTCATTTCCCTTTGGTAGAGCTGATGATCTCCATAGATCAGTAAAATCATTGACACTGTTAACTATTTCACCCAATTATCCTTCGGATGTTGTATCTTGGAACCGAAATGTTAATTACAAGCAAGATATTTCAGAACTGAATCAATTAAGCAGTTTATACACGAATCAAGAACCGAAGATAGATAGAAAGAAAATCACAAACTCAGGCAATAATCCTAAAAGATTGATTAGCATTTTGCCTCCAGATTTGAAACATCTAAACCAAGAATCAGAATCCATGAAAAAAAGCATTTTAAATTCCTTGATTCAGGAGGAAAGTTATTTCTATGGTGGTAGATACTCAGAATTTCTAGCTAAAACTTCAGGGGAGAAAAAATGGGAAAATTATTGGTATTCTAAAGCTGCAGTTTGCTATTGGAATGAAACTCAATTTTGGATCGAAGAAAATGTTCCGTTCATTGCCTTTCATTCAGTAAAAGACTGTTATCATTGTATAAACAAAGGTAACCTTCAATCCTCATGGATTCATGATGCTGAACTTTTATTCTCGAAGCTAATGAAAAAATTGAATCTAACAAAAGGAGTAGAATAATTTAACTGAGACCTATTTCGTCAAAAATGAGTATGAATACTTCTGGAACTCAATTTAACATGTGATTTTTCTGTGTACTGCCGAATACTAATAAATGGTGTGGTCCAAGGAATCGGATTTCGTCCATTCGTATACAATATCGCGTTAAAACATAAATTACAGGGTTATGTTTTGAATCGAGGGGATGCGGGTGTTGAAATTCTAGTTAAAGGTAGTAAGAGTCAGATTGAGGATTTTGTTTGTTATCTAAAAAGTCATAAACCGACATTAGCGCGTTACGAAACCTTTGAAATTGAAAATAATCCATCACCATCAAGTTTAGATCATAACACGTTTATAATCGCACCTAGTTCTCTATCACGTGGTTCCTCGGGTTCTTACATACCTCCAGATCTTCCAATCTGTGAAAAATGCGTCACGGAAATGAAATCAGATCCTCGACGAGTGAATTATCCTTTCACTTCTTGTGTCGATTGTGGACCTAGATACACAGTAATCACCTCCCTCCCTTACGATAGACCTAGGACTGTAATGGAGGAGTTTCCTTTGTGTCCTGACTGTTTAGTAGAGTATAAAAATCCAGCTGATCGACGCTTCCATGCCCAAACAACATGTTGTTGGAATTGTGGGCCAAGATACTATCTATTGGATAAATTTGGGAATGTAATCTTTGACAAAGAGGACTTCCAAAACAATTGGTTTGATGTTGCTAGAATACTTGATGAAGGCAACATTATAGCTATTAAAGGGATTGGTGGTACTCATCTTGCTTCTTGTACAGTGAATGACGATCCTATTCTAAAATTACGACAATGGAAAGGCGCACGTGGAGACAAACCTTTTGCTGTAATGTCATCAAACCTGGATCGAGTAAGAACTTTCGCTGAATGTTCACCAGCAGAAGCACGACTTCTTCAGTCTCTTACAAGACCAATTTTACTTCTCGAAAAGAAACAAAATTTTCCTCTATCTCCACTCATATCACCTGGATTGCATAACATCGGTGTTTTATTACCGTACGCTGGTATCCATTTTTTACTTTCGGAAAATATCACCGATCCAGCCCTTATAATGACTTCAGGAAACCCAAGTAACATTCCAATCTTGATTGAGAATGAGGAGATCCAACAACAGCTCGCATCAGTCGCAGATTATTTTCTTCTCCATGATAGACGAATCTATCAAAGAGCTGACGATAGCGTTATGAGATATCACATGATTCATGAAGCAGAATATCCTTTACTTATAAGAAGAAGTAGGGGTTATGTTCCTGAACCCATTCAACTACCATGGGCCTCCTCAAACAATACAGTACTGGCACTTGGAGCAGAAATGTATAACGTTGGAGTATTGGGGATTGGTGGTCGTTGCTTTCCAACTCAACATATTGGTCACATGACCACGGTCGAAAATGTAGACTTTTTTAATTCCACAATTGAACACATGAAAGAATTATTAGGTATCAAATCCCTTGATGCACTTGGCGGTGACCTTCATCCGCAATTCCTGACAACACAAAAAGGCCAACAACTTGCATCTGAAAATAATATTCCTTTTTTTCAGTTTCAACATCATTTTGCTCATTTAGGTGCTCTAGCTTTAGATGCTAAAGTTGATCCACAAGAAAAAATCATTTGTGTGGCTTTAGATGGGACTGGATATGGAGAGGATGGAACAATATGGGGTGGAGAAATCCTGTATGGCAATTATTTTGAATATAAACGACTAGCTCATTTGGAGAAACAAATCCTCTTAGGAGGGGATCAGGCTGTTTCTCAGCCTTATAGAGTGCTTCTAGGCATCCTCCTCTCTAACAGTACTCTCGAAGAAATAACTGCAGAGTTTAACAAGATTCCATGGCTAACATGGATTCCACAAACTTCCAATTTTCCACTTGTTGGTAAACAGTTAGAGAAAATTATTCTTCACAGGTCTTCAGGAGGGTTTCATGAAACTTCAAGCTGTGGCCGACTCCTAGATGCTATCAGTGTCATGTTAGGTGCTGCCAAGAATCGAACTTACGAAGGTGAACCAGCTATTAAGCTAGAATCGTTTGCTGAAAAAGCAATAGAAAAGTCCAACAGCCTTGAATTTAATCTACCCTCAATAATAACAGCTGGAGGTTTAGTTGAAATTCAAACTTCTCCTTTAATTCACAACATCTGGGAATATATTCATCGAAATTATCAGCGAAAACGAATTGCGTTGGCAGCAGAAAAGGCGATTGCACGGAAGTTTGCGGAGGTTGCGTTAGACCTTGCTAATAAGCATGGAGTATCAAAAATTGGGATGTCAGGAGGAGTATGTTACAACCGAGTGATTTTTACTGAATTCTATGAGTATATTTCAAAATATGGAGATACTAACAGTATCATTTCGCACAAACGAATACCTTGTGGTGATGGAGGAATAGCAATTGGCCAAGTTCCACTGATTCAGGCCAAACTTGTCTGAGAATAACCCTAAGGCTATTTCAATTGAAAATTTTTTGATGAGAGAAGACCCTTTACGAATACTTTTAAAACTGATAGTTCTGTATTAACACTAGAAAAAATAGCCTATCTCTATGACGATTCTAAAACATCCTAGGAGAGAAGAGATTAAAATGACTGCTCCAGATGAACCAAAAGAAAAAGATTACAAAGATTATTTACAAGATTTGTACCAAACATTGAATACCCTGCAAGATCACTCTTTAGAGAACCGAGATGAATTATATAACCAACTTGCTACGGTTGAAGATGCTTTAGAAACAGTGTTAAACTGGACAAAGCTAGAGAAGAGTGCATTAAGGAATTTCGAGACTATTTTAGAGTGGGCTGAAATTTTGGCACAAGAAACTGCGATCAACACGGATGAAATTCGTTATCGGTTACGAGTCGTTATTCAACCACAAGTTGAAGCCTTCATCCAGAATCTTACTACATGTGAGAGAAGCGCTCTGAAAATGCTTGATGCAGTGAATAAAAACTTGGAAAAACTGCCTACATTTTTAAAAGAGTTCCAACAGACCAATTTTCAACTACTCAGTATCCTCGGTTATGAGCCTGAGAGTCAGACATCCCACTTAGATTTAGCATTAGCCAATTTGTATCAGGGGCGTTATGGGGAATTTGAACGAGAAATTAAATCAATGAATGAAAATTTGATTCCCCCTGAAGCAGAAGAGGACACTGAAACAGATTATTAAAAATAAATATAATACATCATTGCAAGAGTATTATTTGGACTTGAGCTCATATTACATCTGACTAAAGTGATTATTGCAAATACTTTAGAAAATGATTGTGAATATTTAGCATATTTTGATTAATAAGAAGGTTCTGTATTTTGTCACAAAAAAATCCCAAATTAATCTTTATTCAGAACATTGCAGAGCAGGAACGCCGTCTAGATCATCAAATATCATCAGAGGCTAAATCCGCGATAACAAATCTTCAACATCGTCCCAAGTCATACTATACAATAGAAGATGTACAAGATTTAGTTGAAACGCTCAAAGAAAAGATGCAATCAATAAATAAGGAAGCACATACAGAGTTCTCGAAAAAAGGACTAAGAGGTATTGACAACATCGGTACAATTGAACCGACAGACACTTTATTCCCAAATGAGGAAATTACCAGACTTGAAGAAGAAAATCGGAACCTAAAAGAGAAAATATCTGAAGTCGAAACACTAGAAATGAAAATAGATGAACTTCAAATACTCTTAGATGAGAAGGAAACAGAAATAGCTCAATTACAAAGTCAGAGTGGAATAGACTCAGGCAAAGCTCATGATCAAATAGAAGAATTGAATCGTCTCCAAGAAGCTTACGACGAAGCTCAACGGGCTGAAAAGAAAGCAATACAAGATCGTGAAAAGATAGAAGCGGAGTTCGAGACTGTTGGTAATGCTCTAATGTCCACAAGGCTCGAAATCGAAGAACTTCAAGAAGCATTAGGAAACAAGGATATTGAGATTGATAATCTAACATCTGAAAAAAATATCCAAATAGAGAATCTAAAATCCGAGGTTCAAGTATTAAGTAATCAAGCAGAGGAAAATATAGAACTAAACGAAACTATTTCAACACTTCAAGAAGAAATCAACAGTCTTAAAGATAAACACCGACTAGAACTTGAGAACCAGGGGAAGAGTGCCACAGATATGACCCAACACATTGACGACATGGAATCAGAAATAAATCAGATGAAAGAAAGAATTTCACAATTAGAACAAGAAAATGAAGACTTACTGTCAGATGCAGGAGAAACAAGTCAGGAAGCAATAGACATACGTAACAAATATGAAGAAACATTACAGAATCTGAACCAAAGAGAAGAAGAGAATAAAGAATTACTTCTCAGAGTAGAGAGGAATGAGAAGGAATCACTTAATTCTTCAGAACAACTTGAGACTCTTCGCAATGAGAAAGGATCGTTAGAATCTCGAGTTAATGATCTTGAAGTAGAGCTAAAAGGGAAGAACGAACGAATCCAGACAATTGAAGCGAATCGTAATGAATTACGAGATAATCTTGCGAGCTCGAAAATTGAACAGGAAAAACAAAAAACCATTGAAATTGATCTCAAAAGCCAACTTGGAATAAAAGATCGTGAACTTGAAGAAAGACAGAAAGATATTGAAAGATTACGAGAAAAACAGGAGGAAGTTGTAAAACAGGCTGATTATTCTCGTTCTAAACAGGCAGAGGTCGAACGGGAACGGGATAAATACGAGAGTAAGTTGAAATCTATTCAGACGCAGCTAGAAGATACAACAAATGAGAGAGATCGATTTATAAAGAGATTTGATGAAATAGAGGAAGATTTGGCAGACAAAAATTCCGAGATCGAATCCTTAAAAGAATCTAACAATTATTTAGAAGAGAACATCGGCAAATTGAAAGAAACTTTTGAGAACTTCAAAATAAACATGTCTAAGAATCCAAAATACGCGCTCCTATTTGTCCTTCAGGATATCCAACAAGGGACTGTTGAAGAGCTAGCTAAGACAGTTGGTTTGCTTAAGGGAGGTGCAACTAGGTTACTAAAGGAACTTGAATCGGAAGGATGGATTGATTTTAACGAAGAAAAGAATTTAGCAAAGCTAAAAAAACAAATATTTTAATTCAGCATGACCCGTTTTTTCATATTCGTTAACTTGGGGTTTTAAGATGGAATTGGAGACAATCCTTGGGATCTGTAAACAAAACCTAATTGGTTTAGAGGCGGAGATTCAGCTAATTATTTCAGCTATTAATAATCAAATTGCAGTAGTAATTGAGGGGGAATCTGGGACGGGTAAGACTGAATTAGTGAAAACAATCGCACAAGCTTTAGACCGCCCTTTCTTTCGTGTCGATGGGGATGAAAATCTTACAATCACTCATTTACGCGGATGGTTTGATCCACCGTTGGTTATGAAATCTGGTTTTGGGGAGGAAAGTTACATTCCTGGCCCACTAGTAAATGCTATGCGGAAAGGTGGCCTTTTTTTCTTCAATGAGGTCAACAGAGCCCCTAGCGAATCTATAAACGGTGTTCTTGCCGCTCTTGACGAAAGACAAATTGAGGTTCCCCAACTTGGTCGAATTCATGCAATGGAAGAATTTTACTCGATTTTCGCAAGAAATCCTCTAGAATATGTCGGAACAAATCCATTACCTGAAGCTTTTTTCGACAGATGCATTTTAATTCGCCTCGAACACAAAACTGGTGACGAGGCTGTAAGAATCGTGAGATTACGTACAAACTGTTCTGATAATGATTTAATTACAAAAGTAGTTCTTTTTACAGATCGAACTAGATCAGCAGAGAATTTTGAAGTAGGAGCAAGTGTCCGTGCAGCTATCCAGCTTACACAACTCTTAAAGAATAGACCAAGAACTCCAGATATTGTATTTCCTGCAATCTATGCAGTCTACTCTGGAAAGGTAAAAATTCAATCAGATATGGTGAAAACTGTTGAAGATTGCCTTTATGAAATCGCAGTACCAATATTTTTCCCTACAGATGAAAAAAAACTGTAGGGCGGGATTATATTCCCGCCTCTGAAATACCAACTGTTTCAGTTCATGAAACAAGACTACACAGTCGACTACTCGAAAGAATCTACGAATATCAGCTGCAACAAAGATTAACCACTGAATCTGCTTTTGATTTTACGAAACAGGCAGTTAAAAACAAAAACCTACGAGCTATTGAGATCCTTGCAGAGGCTTACCCTCGTGTTGTCGCTGAAGCTTTACATATCGATTTTAGCGATGCTGACTTCATACTGGAATCTAATTCATTAGTTTTCCAAATCAAAGAATTTCTCTCTCCTGAAGAAAAACTTTTACTCCTCAAAACAGTTATTCCGAAATTATTCAGACATGCAGAGAGGATATTTCATACTATTGATAGAACCAAATATCCCGTTCAAATTTCCTATCTTCCTGGCCATACTTGGGATTTAGAGAGGTCTATTGAGAATTTTCTTATTTCAGGAGACACAGAGTTTACTTATGAACATGTAATTTGTACGAAGAGAAAAGATAAACAAAAAAATGTCATTCTTCTTATTGACAAGAGTCATTCAGTTCTAGTTTTCATTAAATTGATTATTCTGACATCAATTATGTTTAGTTATGTTATGAATCTAAAAGATTTCGCTATAATTGGCTTTGACACTCATCCAGAGGTCATCAAAGGATTCAATGAATCAAACATTACAAATCGGGATGTTATTGACCGTTTAATTAGCATCCGTTCAGGAGGGAAAACAAACATCTACTCTGCTTTGCAAACTGTTAATAAAGAATTTTCTCACCAAATCAAACCAAAAAAAACTCTAGTTTTGATTTCTGATCTTCTTGCTACTAGTGGAAGTGACTTTCTACCAGTTCTTAAACGAATGGACGATGTTCGTATTATTCTAACTCCACGAAGACAAACACTCCAGTTGACAGCTCCTATCATTAACCAGCTGCGAAAACTACCTAATATCAAACTCCACTTCATGAAACCTGACGAACGATCAATTCCTACCTTATTGGAAAAAGTTCTCTATGATTGAGAATCGGATGTAACTCTTGAATGAGATTTTGTTTCTGTTGAGACTTTTTTTACAATCTGTTCGTATTTCTCAAAATGGAAGAGTTGGTAGACAGTCAAAATTCGCTCTCGAAAACCAGGATGGTCATAATCCTTTTCTGGTGTTTGAAAGAGCTCATGTTCAAATATAATTTTCCTTGGTTGAGCAATTAAAGTTGTAATGAAACTGTCAATTTCTTCTGAATCGAGGGTTAGGCTAGAATCGGAGTCAAACCGGCGCCAATCAACCGTTTTTTCCTTTAGAACACTTGGTGTGAGAATTCTCTCCTCCTCTGTTAATGAATCAAAATAATTGGCCCTTTTTTCTAATAATATTGGAACAGCTTGGTTTATAATTTGCGTTCTCGCCTTAAGATCTAGTTCAACGCCGTAATGATTCACTAGTTCCTCCAGTTTCTCCTCAAGGAATATTTTGGGGGCAATTTCACGAGCAACATCCTCATTGAGCTGTGTTTTAGGAAATCGTTGATAAACATTTCTTAAAAAGGTGTTGGAAGGTTTCTTTTCTTCTGAGAGGCTAGCGAGCCAATTGATCTCGCGTGATAAGACTTGCATTGCTTCACTACGTTGTCCTAAGTGAATTAAAGAGTTGATTAATACATCTGAACCAACTAATTGCGCCGCAAAATAGTCTGCTAAATATTCTGCTTGACGATTAGCAGAATAAAGAAACCTCACAGTTATTCTAGTAAGTATAGCTAAAATCAGATATACTAATCCTAAAAAGATTACGCGTTCTATCACTGTTACCAAGTCTGGAGTATCAAATATAGCGTCTAGAATCCCGGTGACAATCTGTAGATAGATGAAAAGATAAGCAAGATTGAGAAACAACCTAGGAATCGACAGAACTAGCCGAAAAAGGCTATCACCATTTTTCACATGTGCAAGCTCATGAGCAATCACAGCTTCAATTTCTTTCTCACTCAAGATTTCTAAGACATTTGTGTTAAGGACTAAATATGGTCTTCGAAGAAAGGGAATAGGAAGAAGATCCAGACTAAATGCATTGGGTACGGCTTTTCGAAACACAAAAATCTTAGTTACATTGATGTTCACTCTTTTTGATACATGTGAAACCAATGAAATGGTCTTTTCAACATTCTGAGCCTCTTCGGGAGTATATCCAGGCCCGTATAATGGTCTTGGATAAATTTGAATCATATTTTTATTCGAAAAAACCACATTTACCAGAAACACCAATAATAGTACTTGTAAGCCTGCAGTCATTAACAATAGTAAGAAGGTAAATTGAGGGTTTGCAAATGGATTGATAGATACATAAAATCCGAGGAATCGTACAAATGATCTCAAGGGTTCTGTCCGTTGTTCCTGACTAATAGAAATCCATGAAACAACAATTATTTGAGCAAAGGTTAAAATGAAGAATGTTCCAGCATTGAAAAACCTAGATACCCTGATTCTTAGTATTGAAACCATTTAGGCACCCCCGCCATACTGAAAATGTTTTCTTTGATTTGTGTTTCATGAAATACAATTATTATTAAAGTCATTCATTTCAAAAAACGAGGATTGTGTATATGGTTTTTTCTTTCAGTGCAATTGTAAGTTTTTTCTCCCTGTTACCAAAACAAAAAATAACTTATTTATTATTAGATTGCGACCTTTCCTCTTAAAATAATGACCCTGGAGGAAATCACCAATAACCTGCTAGCTGTCTTAAGCGAGGAACTCTATGTGCTACGAACGTCCGGATCTCATCCACTATTACCAGAAAGCTTCCGATAATAATGATTACGACCCAATCAACCAGTTCGAGTGCTGTTGTATCGAAAAATGGTTGGAAGAAAGGAATATAGATGATTAATATATGGAGAAAGATTGAGCTAAAAATAGCGAGAAGAAGATATGGATTTCGGAAGAACTCTTTACCGAGTAACGAATGTTCTTCCTTCCGAATATTCAGGGCCATGATCATCTGGAACATGATAAGCATAGTAAATGCAACGGTTCGAGCACGAGTTGTTACCTCTTCAGAAGGAATTTGACCACTAACAACATTAGGCTGCATGTAAAAGAAGAATAGAAACAAAGTTCCTGTAGCAATAATGATTCCAGAATAAATGATGAATAGTACAGATTTTCTGGTAAGGATAGGCTCGTTTGGATCACGAGGTTTTCTAATCATAACATCAGGGTCGGGAGGATCGACTCCCATAGCTAAAGCAGGTAATCCATCAGTTACCAGATTAACCCAAAGTATTTGGATTGCCAATAATGGTAAGATGGGAGTGTTAAATATAAACGAAGTGATTAAAATTCCAAAAAACATAACTGCGATTTCTCCCGCATTACACGAAAGCAAGTAAAGAATGAATTTTCTCATGTTATCATAAATCGTTCTGCCTTCAAGAATTGCTCCTACAATGGTTGAGAAGTCATCATCAGCTAAAACCATGTCGGAAGCTTCTTTTGATACGTCTGTTCCTGCTATACCCATTGCTACACCAATATCTGCACGCTTTAATGCGGGAGCATCATTTACACCATCCCCAGTCATAGCAACAATTTGATTATTCGCCTTAAGAGCAGAAATTAACTTTAATTTGTGTTCAGGAGAAACTCGAGCGAACACATTTACATCCATTACGGCTGAGGAAAATTCTTTATCATCAATATTATCTAATTCTTTTCCTTCCATATACTGACCAGAATCCTGGGATGAGACCAGACCTATTTCTAATGCAACTGCTATTGCTGTTTTGAGGTGATCTCCCGTAATCATAACTGGTCGAATCCCTGCAGTTTTACAAGTTTTGATAGCATCCCGAGTTCCTTTTCTGGGAGGATCCATGATAGCTACAGCACCAACATAGATCAATCGGCCCTCAATCTCTTCTATATCTTCAGATAACACTTTTATCTTGGCTTTTTCAGGTTCAACTGACTTATAAGCCATACCAAGCATACGATAGCCCCTTCTTGCAAACTTTTGATCTGCTTCTTCGAGTTTCATTCGCATTGCATCATCAAGTGGTTTGATCTCTCCTTTAGAAAAGAAATGAGTACATAATTCTATTAGAACATCAGGAGCTCCTTTAGTAAAAACGAAAAACTTCCTTTCCTCGTCCTTCACAACAACACTCATTCTTTTTGAAATTGAATCGAATGGAACTTCATAAAGCCGTTCATAAACGCGTTTTAAATCAAATCCTTCTACTAGTCTCAAGAGAGCGATTTCGGTTGGGTCTCCAATGTCAACCTCGGAATTTTCACCTTGATTAGAGACAGCTAACTGAGCATTGTTACATGCCAAACCTATTGAAAGTATTAAATCCACCGCTTCATCGATTGGTTTAGCTTTAGAAACTAGATAATCACTCTCAACTGTTAGTATTTGTCTTACCGTCATTTTGTTTTCAGTAAGAGTACCAGTCTTATCAGAACATATCACTGTAGTCGAACCCAACGTTTCAACCGAGGGAAGTCGTCTAATAATAGCATTTTTTTGACTCATACGTTGAACTCCAAGAGCTAAGGCAAGGGTAACAACTGCAGGTAATCCTTCAGGAACAGCTGCCACTGCTAGGCCAACTGCCACAATAAACATCTCAATTACCTCCTGTTCCAATAGGACACCGATTGAAAAAATGACCGCACAAATCGTCAAACTGGCTATTCCAATCCACTTCCCTAAAGTCGCTAACCTTTTTTGAAGAGGAGTTTCTTCCGTCTCCTCTTCTAATAATCCTTTAGCTATTTTACCAAATTCGGTTCGCATTCCAGTCATGACAATAACTGCTTGACCCCGTCCTCTCGTAACACTAGTTCCACTAAATACACAATTTCGACGGTCAGCTATAGCTGTATATGGCTGAACTTTGCTCATTGCTTCCTTAGCAACTGGAAATGATTCTCCTGTGAGAGCAGATTCATCAATACGGAGAGAGTGGGATTCAAGAAGACGTCCGTCAGCAGGAATTTTGTCTCCTTCTTCAATCAGAATGATATCACCTGGAACAAGGAGTTGAGTTTCAATCCTCTGCTTTTTTCCTTCACGAAAAACAGTAGAATAAGGTGCTGCCATAGATTTTAGCGCTTCTATTGATTTCTCCGCTTTATATTCTTGAATAAAGCCAAAAAATGCATTAAAAAGAACAATGGCTGTTATGGCTAAGGCGTCGATGAAATATTCTAGCTGTTGATGTTCATCGGTCGAGAAAAGCCCAATAGTGATAGATATAACAAGAGCTACTAATAGTATGATTACAAGAGGATCTTTGAATTGTTCAAAAAAGAGAAAAATTGGATGTCTTTTCTTGGCTCTCTCTAGCTCATTATAACCATACTCCTCTTGTCTCTCTTCTGCATCTTTGTTTGATAATCCCTTTTCAGCCTTTACCCCTAGTTGGTTTAATAAAGAACTTCGCTTCTCTGCATACCAATGTTGATCCATAAAAATCACTTTAGATTTTCTCAAGAGCTAGCTAGCTTGATTTTCAAGAAAATCATTGAATAAACGTAAATTTACCTATAAACGATCCGTGTAGTTTTTTTATCCACGCAATAAAACCAATTCGGTAGTTCATACATTTGATACTCAAAGCACATCATTATGTATAATCTGTATTCAAAATGTAGTCAAATTAAATGTGTCTTGAATTTAGCTGTTCCTTCTTGTGTAATTAAAAAGAGAATTTGAGATTTTGAAATATTTTTCCTTTTCAGAACTTTTATTTTTTGAGTGCTTAACTTTGTATGTTGACTCCACTATTCACCTATTGTTTCTTTAACCATCGTAGAGCCTACTGGTGAAGATTCAGCTTGGTAGATGGAGGAAGACGACCTAATGTATAAAATAAACGGCATAATTCAAGCCAATCATGCAAAAACTTGAATAACATCCCCATCTTGTAGAACGCGATCTAAGCCAACCTTTTCGCCATCATATTTCGAACTTTTACCCCAGATGCGAGTGAAACGAAAATATTTTAACATTTTTTTACTCAAGACTTCAATAGCATTTTCAACTGTACTTCCCTTCCTTAAGATTATGGGTCTAATTGAAATATCACCTTTAGAATCACGAGTAAAAACTCGAATTTTGCCTAATTGGCTGAATATTGTTTCCTCTAGGCCTTCAAATCCTTTTTTCTGGTTTGCAGATGTCGGGATAACTTGAAAGTTGAGATTTCTCTCTTTAATAAATTGGGTAAGTTTTTCATAATTCTGTTTGGATCCTTCAATGTCTCCTTTCGTTCCAACAATAAGAGTGGGAAGGTAACTAATTGATTTATCCAACGCATCTAGAAATTGATCTACTGTAACAGGTGCGTGAAAACGTACGATGGCATTTAAATACCCGTTTCCCCTCATAATTTCAATTACAGCATCTTTCCCTTCACCTTCAAAAAAATGCTCTTTAAAGACTTGAATATTACCTGAACCAACTTTTTCAATCGTTACAGGAGGTCTTAGTTCATTTAAGCGAATTTTTCCTTTATGAAGCTCTGTCAAAATCAGCTGAAGTTGCTGTACGGGATTCTTGGATAAATCTATTGAAATTACTACACAATCTGCATTTCGGATTCCAGCTAAAACCAATTTTCCAGACATATCTCCCTTCACACTTCCTTCCACCACTGCAGGTAGCTCCACTAATTGTAATCGTGCCCCATTTGCAGTAGTTGAACCCACCTCTGGTTTAACAGTTGTAAAAGGATATGATCCAACTTTTGCTGCCTCCGATTGGGCAATTTCATTAAGAATAGATGATTTTCCAGAGTTAACTCTCCCAATTATTGCGATTTGTGCGTCTTCCCCCTTAGGAACGAGCCATTTTTCCCCTGAACCTTTCTTAACCGTTCGTAATTTTTCTTGTTGAGCTTTTAACTTCTTTAACTTTGTTTTTGCCATCCGGAGATGGTTCTCCACCCCTTTATGCTTCACTACAACCCCGAGGAACCTTTCTAAATGAAGAATTTGTTCATCGATTGAAGATGCTTCTAGATAATTTTTCCACTCGATTTGTGCCTCATGATTTAAGTTAATGGGCATATGTTTGGAGCACCAAATGTAAAAATGTTGAGATTCAATGCCTTTATGTTTCTCTAATTTAAAAAAATATTCTCAAGAATGATTCTTTTATTTTCCTTATTAATTACGATGTATCACTTCTGGTTCATTATCATGAGATTCAAAGCTATTCTTTTTGATCTTGATGGCACCCTGGTTGATTCAGTCAGACTCTTTCCCCAACTTATTGTGCAGGAATTCTTGAACACGCCCAGTCCTGATCAAGTACGAAAATATATCACTCGTTTGGGGACATTTTACAACGCAGGAGGAAAATACACCTGGTTTCGATTGGAACTGTTTAGGGCAATTCATGCTGATTTCAGATTATCTTGGGGGGGGTTTGTTCGTGGGATGACTCGAGTCCTCTGGCAATTTTACAAATGGGATCAAAAGAGTCATGTTTTCCCAGAAGTGCCTAAGACTTTGAAATTACTAAAAGAAAACGGATATATGCTTGGAATCGTGTCAAATGGCTCACCATATTTGTTAAAGAAAAGGTTTGGACCATTCTTGGATTTTTTTGATGTATTAGCTGATTCTAAAAGTCTGGGAGTACGAAAACCCTCTCCAGAACCACTTCAATATGCTTGTAGACAATTAGACATATCAATAAATGAAGCAATTTTTGTGGGTGACACTATTGTGGATCTTTTAGCAGCAAAAAATGCAAAAATGCAAATAATTCTAGTGAAAACAGGGACATTTGGCTTACCTCCGATCCAAAAAGTTAACTATAATCCTTTTGCAGTCATCTCAGCAGTGGGGAAGGAATTGATTTCACTTTTATCCTGATTGCGGAGCATATAAAGATCAAATTTTCATTGAAAAGTTAACTACCATTAATTGCTTTTGTGAGCTCTTCCACTGACGGAGTCGCCTAGTGCTAGTTTTTCCAGTTTTACATCTGGAATCTTATGTCTCTTTTAGAGTAAGGCGACTCCCAATTAAGAATAGAACGAAGAAAAGGATCATTGCAATTAAATCAATATTGAACAACTCTAAAACGTATCCTTCGATAGAAATCTGTCGTAGTAAATGTACGGCATAGGTTGTAGGTATTAAATAACTGACCCAACGTATGATTTCAGGAATCTGAGAAAGTGGAATAACTATGCCTGACAATAACATTGCTGGCAAGATTACAATCGGGATAAATTGGACAGCTTGAAATTCTGAACGAGCAAAAGATGAAAGAAAGATAGCCAATACTAATCCAGTCCATCCAACAATAACTGCACCGATATAAATTGATACATACTGAGCTAAGGTGGTTCCAAAAGATACATTAAAGACTGTGTCAGCCACTATTATGGTCACGGTTGTTTGAACCAGACTGAAGATAGAAAAGGCAGCAAGGTAACCCAGAATAATTTGGCTTTTGTCAAATGGACATTGGAGAAGTAATGGTAATGTGCCTCCTTTTCTTTCTCCAATAAGGTTCATTATTATGAGGATAAATGAGAAAAAAAACACACCAAAGACAATCATTGCTGGCGCAAAAAAGTCAATAGTAGTTAAGCCTTCACCGTAAGCATATTCCACGTCTAAGCCTAAATTACCTCGAAACTCACCAGTAGCATCCTGAAACGCCTCTTGAAATGCTTGTAACGCTACCACCCCGACCTGAGGATTTGAGTTATCTAAATAGAGTTCAATTGAGACATTCTCACCTTCAGGGGAAGCTAAATTGTACGTAAAATTTTCTGGAATTAGAATTGCGCAAATGTATTCCTTAGTATCAACATGTTCTTTTGCTGCATTAAAATCTATAGTGTCATTATTAAGATCTACCTTTGTAGATTTATGTAAGATTTCTACAACATCAGCTCCTAACGATGATACATTCTCATTAAAAACAGTGACATTGAGTTCAAAAATTCCTATCGAAACAGTTCGTTTAATAATTACATGAGCATCACTATCCTCATTTACAACAATGATTGGTACATTTTCAATTTCTCCTCCAAACGCAAGACCAAACATTATAATGTATAATATTGGACCAAATAAAGCCAATCCCGCGGTCCGTCTATCTCGTAAGAGTTGTTTCCAAATCCTTATAGTGATTAAATATGCAAATCTCATGTAACATCACCCTTTATAAGCTCAAAAAACATATCTTCCATATTTCTTTGTCCAGTTTGTTTCAGAAGGTTTTCTGGTGTATCAAGTGCCAACAAAGAACCATCTCTCATTACTGCAACTCTATCAGCCCATTCAGCTTCGTTTAAATAATGAGTAGTTACCAAAACTGTTGTACTCCTCTCTTTAGCTATTTCTCTAAAATATTCCCAAAACTCCCTCCGTAAGACAGGATCAAGACCAACAGTTGGTTCATCTAGAAAAGCTATCTCAGGTCTATTAACCATAGCTGCTGCTAGTGCTGTTCTTTGTTGTGTACCTCCTGATAAATAGAGAGCTAATTTATTTTTATGTTCATTAAGAGACAGCTTGTCGATCATGAGGGATGTATATTCTTCAACTAATCCTTTAGGTACACCTTTAGCACGGGCAAAGAATTCAATGTTTTCTTTCGTAGTGAGAAGATCGTAAAGTGCTCTTTGTTGTGGAAGATACCCCATTATTCGTCTGAGCTTTTTTTTCTCTTGGGGGATTTGATACCCCTTTACTAGAATTTCTCCTTGCCCTTTTTCAGATTTCAAAATGCCTAATAATAAGCGGATAGTAGTGGTTTTTCCAGCAGCATTAGGGCCCACTAAACAAAAAATTTCCCCTTTATTTACCTGTAGATCCAGGTTATCTACAGCAGTTACATCTCCAAATTTTTTTGTAACATTAGAGATATTAATATCAAATGTCAACTTATTCACCTTCAATAGACTTTTTTTCTTGATTATACCACATTCTGGCACTAGTTTCTAATGTAGTGGGAGTATAAGTAAAAGTTTCTTTCAAAATTTTGTGGTCATTAGGAACTTCTGCTACAATATCTTGGGGAAAGTGATTCAAAAGGTTTACAAATTTTGATAAATGCCAAAGATAAGGATTGAAAGGCCAAGTAAGTATTGAAGCAATCTTTAAAGGGAGACGTGGAATTTTTCGATATTTGATTTTTCTCCCTGTAACATTGGATATTCTTTCTGCTGCTTCTGAAAAAGAAGTTGCCTCTGGCCCCGTTAACCGAAATCTCTTTCTTGCCAAATCAGTTCTAACAACTGTTTGAGCAGCTATCTCCCCTAAATCAATAGGAGAAATCGTTGGTAAAGCAGGAGGACCTCCACCAGGAACAACCATTGTATTTCCTCGTATCATAGAGAAGAATATTTCCCTTGATGGAGGAGCACCCAATACTGTCCAATTAAAGTCTGAATTGGTAAGAAATTCTTCAATTTCTATTTTTATTTTTCCTTGAAGAATGTTTAACTTGTCTACGACACTCTTTCTAATGTCATAAACAGAAATATATACAATTCGAGAAATCCCCGCATTTTCAGCCTCCTCTAAGACCATAAGCACCGAATCGCGTTCAATAAGCTTCGTTTTACGTATCAATTTCCTACTCATCGCAGAAATACTAATTATAACAGCTTTCGTTTCCTTCAGTGACTCTATAATTGATTTTCTGGAGGTTATATCTCCCTCAATAATTTCAGGTTTTTCACCAAGAATATCTCTAGCTTTCTGGTAATTTCGTGATAAAACTTTAACAGATTCACCTTGTGCTA
>JAEOTU010000091.1 GCA_016839665.1 Candidatus Hodarchaeota archaeon | reverse complement strand
TGGTTAAACGACATTCGATTTCTCTTAACATTCCTTTTTTAAAACGGAAATATGTTAAATCCCATGGAGGAACCAACAGACTTGGATTTAGAGGAACGGAAAAGAAAAAAAATCAACCACGGAAATTGGAGCCGTGGTCAGGAGAAGAGGGGGCGCGAAGAATACGTTTGAGCGACCAGACAATGACTAGCAGTCCAAACGCAAAGAACCCAGCAGAAAAAATGAGATTAATAGACCCAAAGTCTGAAAAAAGCATAGCTAAACCAACAGTCAAAATACCAATCGCAATGGCCACAAAGAGTAATGGATCACGAGACGATTGACGAGCATACATGAGGTCAAGAACTAAACCGCCAGCAATGAAACCAATGGGAAAGATAAGGGTCATAGAGTCAAAGTTAGAAAAAACCATGGCTAAACCAACCGTCAGAATACCAATAGCAATGGCCACAAAGAGTAATGGATCACGAGACGATTGACGAGCAACCAGAAAATCAACAACTAACCCCATAATGATGAACCCAAGAGGAAAGACGAGAAACATAGAGTTGGGAAGGACAAAGGCTAGAGCAGATATGATAATGACCATCCCAACAACTAAAACCGCATACTGTTGGACTTCCGCTTTTTGTTTAGGAGAAAAACCTTTGAAGCCAGTCGGGAGAGGAGAAACACGAGCAGTCTGAGACTTAATCATATCAATCTCTTGGGCATCAGACCGAAAAACCTGAAGAGTACCGCCACAGGCAGCACAGAAGAGCGCTCCATCCTTATTCTCATCACCACATTGTTCACAAAACACCATTTCTCATCACCAAACTTACGATTTAGTATAAAGATCAATAACTTCGGGTTGGGCTAAGACATAAAGAGCAGCTAAACCAAAAATAGTTCCAAAGGGCACGTTGAACAGATTAAGCGCACCAATAACCATGGTACCAACACGGCCAGAGTTCTTGTATTGCATAAGCTTACTTCCACTGATAATACAGGCAAAAGCCAAAATATAGAACATTACAGCAACACCAAATATGAGAACCGAGACAACCGGAATAAGATACGTTGGAGAGGAATAATCCGAATCACTAAGGCTATAAACAACAAGGGGAACAATAATAGTCATTAATAAGGCACCGAACAATGCAATCACTCCAAACACAATTTCAACGATCCCAATGATTTGAATATACCCCTTGAAAGTTTCAAGACGAGAATCAGTGGAAATGATCTCTTTTGTCACTTCAGATCCACAAATTTGACAAAAGAAAGAATCAGAGGTGACAGGTGCACCACAGTTAGAACAACTGTTCGAACGGGTTTCATATTTTTGTTTTGTTTCAGTTGATTTAGTACTAAACATTTTATTCACTTTTTACCAGAATTACAAATCAAAAATCATCAGACCCAGGAGAGAAGAGACGAGAAAACTCCCAAGAATGAGGTTGGAGAATCCAAGGAATGTTAACAAAGTAAGAACAATACTACCAGCAAGAATCCCAAACGCAATCGCCACAAAAAAGGACGGAGCACGGGAAGAAGAACGAGATTTATAATACGTAAGAGATAATGCCATTGACAAGAAGCCAATAAGGAGAATAATCTGAATAAAGGGTAAGAAAATCAACCCCACACCCACAGTAAGGATCCCTAAAATAATCGTCACGAAAAACGAAAAATCTCGGGGGGAATGGCGGGAAGCAAGGAGTGAATAAGACACCCCAAGAACCATAAAGGCACTAGAGAGAATAACCCGCCCATAATCAGGCACCCACAAATAAAGGGAGAGAGTAAGAAGCACAACACCGACAGCTAACGCAGCGTAATAGAATAAATATGATTGGTGTTGCTGATCCACATTACGAGAGAAATATACATTCATGTATCATACACCACACAAATTAACGATTGACAGTAAAGTAATTATACCAACGGCCCTGAACCTGACTAATTAACTGCTCATTCGTCAAATAACGAAGAGCATGACGGATCATATGAGCAGAGTACGGAGTCTGAGACTCAATGTCATTCAGACGTAACGGTTCACCTACTTTACGTAAGAGACGATACACCCGCTGAACGGATGGAGGCATCAAATCAAACGATTTCTTACCCAAGAGAACAGGACAGGACATTTTTAGTTCACCTCAAGAAAAAAGAATTAAGTGGAGATTACTCTTCGACGTCGGGAACGAAGAAAAATAATCCCTGGAATAACAAATGCTGCAATAATCAGAATGCGAACAGTCCAACGAAGGGCAGATCCCATGGATGCAAATTTGAAGTCAAAAGACCCAAACGTGTGTCCAAGCTCACCACCAAGATTGCCTAATTCACCACCCAGAGAACCAAAGGCACTTCCAAGCTCGCCACCAATATTACCCAATTCACCACCGAGATTACCGAGCTCACCGCCAAGATTGCCCAATTCACCACCAAGAGAACCGAAAGTACAACCTATACTATCAAAAAAATCACCGAAGCTATCAATATGAAAGCCACCAATAACGGGGATGAGCAGGATGAGAGCAAAGACAAAAGCAATACCCAGAAATACAATACCGAGTATCCAACCAGAATGTTGATTTCTGGGACAAGGAGAATAATATTGAACGCTGGAAGGACGTTTTACATCCCGAGCAGAGACAAACTCAACGGGTTGGGAGACCCTGGACTGAACAACATCAGTCTGAACATTAGTTTGATGAGAAGGAATCGGTTCCGTCCGCAAACTAAAGCCACAATTAGCACAGAAAAGATCATGATCTTCCGCAGGAGATCCACAATTTCTACAATACATTTCATAAATCACCTAATTAAGCGAGAGCAGTTGTGAAATAGCGAAAATGACGTAAAGCATTTTTTAGAACAGTCCATTTTGCGAAAATTTTATTCACAACGTTCTTCATAATCATCAACTCAATAAGAAGACTAAGCACCTACAGCAACGAAATAATGACGACGCATGTCAAACATGTCGGGAATTTGGGCAATTAAATCGGCCTGCTTCAAGAGACGAAGAGCCTGACGAACAGTCCGAGGACTATAATTAGTCCGAGACTCAATATCACCCACATGCATACGCTTACCTGATTGTAAGGTACGATAAACCTTCTGAACCGAAGGAGGCATAACTTCAACTAATTTAGATCCTAATAACGCAGTACTAGACATTTGAATAACCAATCCTATGCTTGTTGCATGAATTTACTAACCTACTAGATTCGTATTTTGCTAGATTCATACTGAGCTAGATATGTTTCTAGATATATATAAGTCTAGCTATGAGGGCAACTCGAGGCAGGTGAAATGACAAATCCGAAGAGAATGGGGTGAAAATCATACGAGAAGGAAAGGAAAGTTGCCTGAAAAGCATTCAATGAGGATTAGAAAAATAATCAAGACGAAAAAAATCGATAAATCCCAAACAAAAGCGGTGAAGGCTGCGAACCTAGATCTAGATCTAACCAATTCTTTAGTATCTCCAAAAGCTTTTTCTAATGAAAAAGAGGTGTTCTACATTAGAAAGAGTCTTATTTTTGTGTTTGCTAACCTTTTGAATTTCAATGAAGTCGATCAACCCGTTATTTCCGCAAAACTCGAAATCTGAAGACTTTTGATCTAGGTAAAATAATTGTTAAACAGAGACTTAAACCTAGGATCTATTTCGATTTGATTCTCATAACAAGGATTATTCCAATTAATGCTAGGAGGTAGGAGGCTGTTCCTAGGAGTCCAGTTGATTTAGTGGTTGTAGTGGTTGTGGGCGATCCTTCATAAGTAAATTTATTAGGCTTCACCAGCGGGTAGAAATCATAATTATTCTGGTACCGTTCTGAAGTTGTATATTTATCAATTAAATATGGATTATCAGCATACCCGTCGTTATTTTCATCGGAATGGTCGGACTCAGACCAATAATTGTGATTGAATGTATTTTGAGGTGCAGATGCCTCGGAAGAAAATGTACCATCCGCAACACCTACCCCAATAAAATTGTTATATGTTATTACATTATCCCACGCCATACTAATTAGAAAAATCCCCCATTCATGACACTGAGAGAAAGTGCAATTTGTAATCAAATGATCGTGCGATTCACTTCTAATGTAAATACCAATTGTAAAATTTGAAATCTTACATCCACTAATTAAACCTATCTCCGATTTGGCAATAGAAATCCCATATGTCCACATCTCCCACTTGTCTGCCAATCCAGAGGAATTCTCTCCCTCGACAATGGTATTTATCACCTTGAATTCACAGGTATATAAGAATGTCAACGCACTTAATCGAATATTTCTGAATAAGCAATTTTCTATATGGATATTTTTATTACGATTTGCCCAGAAAAATTCCCATGCACCTGCTAATCCTCCTTTTGAATAAATTCCTCTTTGACTATTTGCGAAGCTGCAATTAAGAAACTGAATATTAAAAGAAGCGACGAGAATTACAGGAGTGTTGGTATTTTGAAAGTGGATATTCTTAAATTGAATCTGATCACACCTAAATAAGATAAATTGTCCTATGTATTCCGTGTTACTAAATTCTAGGTCTTTCTCCTCGATTAGAAATACCAATGCCTTTCCATTAATTGAGTTGTTTATTATTTTGGTTTCAGGTGTGATATGTGAGAAAAAAACTCCATCATTTCTGAAGACGTTGTCTTGTAAAACTACTGGATGGTCAGATGCATAGTTGAGGTGGAATCCCCCATCAAGATTGTCAAAAAAGTAATTTCTTTGAACGGTCGCGTTTTTAGAATTCTCTGAATATACACCGTAGCCACGATTTTCTTTGAAAACACACTCACTTATCTCTGTTGAGGTAGAAATTTCATCACTTATTCCACTGTAGGTGTTATTGAAGAAATTACACCCTTTAACAGTTATTTGTTCACATCCTCCTATATATAAACCACAATAGGCATTCTCAAAATTTAAATTTGATATCTGGAGGTCTCTACACCCAAGAAGAATCACTTGCCCTGGATCCTTGGGAAAAAGATATTCTGATACGTCATGTAGAAAGATAATTGGACGACCTGCTATATAATTTCCTTCTACAGTCGCAACAGGGTTACTGTTAGAATAGTATTCGTTAACAGGAGCAAGGATGCCCCCACCTTCTTGAAAAGTATTATTACATACAAAATTCTCTCCATCATCCGTATCAAGTTTCAGATCTCCCTCCCAATTTCTTGTAAAGGAACAGTTGTTTACCCTATTATTTGATCCGCTAAGTCTCACACCCCTATCCCCATTTTCCAAAAATGAACAATTAACGATTAGATTATTAAATCCCCCCGTTTGTACACCATCCCAATGATTTCCTTGTATGGTACAATTTTCCATTACATTGTTGGTGTCTCCTGATCCAAAATACCAAACCCCATAATTGGCGTTATGTTCAATTATACAATCTCTAACACTTGTATTGATACAATCAGAAAAATAGAAGCCCTTATTTGAATTGTTTGAAATCCGACACTCTTGGTATAGTATGTTATTACAGTTATAGGAAATAATACCATTTCCTAAGTTCCCGCTTGAAATACTGCTTATGATTTTTATATTCGCACAGGATACTAATTGCAAACCTGCAGGTTTTGGATTTTCATAAATCCACTCACCTGTACTCCCTGTAAATCTACATCCTTCTATCAATA
>JAEOTU010000090.1 GCA_016839665.1 Candidatus Hodarchaeota archaeon | reverse complement strand
GGTGACCCATGGCACAAAGGAGTTATTGATGTTCCAGAAATTAACCGTAAAGCGACCCGAGTGGCTATTGAGACACTCGACGAAGTACGTTCCACAGGTCGTTCAGGAATGTGTATGATCCTCGGTGATGCTGGAACTGGAAAAACGCACATTTTGGCTCGTTTACGACGAATTGCACTTGAAAAGGATTTTTTATTTGTATCAGTTCGACCATTGGGAGATCTACAACGTATTTACGGACATATTCTACAAGAGATTATGATCAGTCTTCGGAAAAAAGGAGAAGGGGAGGAGTATTGTCCACTTGAACATTTTATTGGAGAAATTATTTCACGAGCTCTTGGTGAAGGACTACCAGACAATGCTATAGCGAGTTCATTAGCAGCTTCTTTTGAACAAGATCCAATGATGATCTTCAAGTTCAAACCTGAGAAATTTTACTCGACTAATCTTCGAAAATTGGCAATTAATTATCTTGCTAGAAGTCCTGACGTTGATATCCAGTTTCTTGAGGTCTTATTCCACACATTGAATCCTATTACCAGACCTACAGCTTTCAAGTGGTTATCGGGCATTGAAGTTTCAGAGGCAGATCTCAAAAGGTTAGAGGTTCCTCATTCCATCAACACTGAAGGAAGAGCTCTATCAGTAATTCAAACACTAACAGCATTGGCCCAAAAACCGATTCTTTTAAGTTTCGACCAATTGGAATCCATCTATATCCGTTTCAAACGAGATAGTGGCATACAGATCCTTTTTGATTCTCTAACTAATTTATATAACCAATGTCCGCATCTTCTCGTGTTAGCTATGGTCCAATCGGTTGTCTGGACTGAATCTATTGTAAAAGATATACCAGAGTATTCACGACAACGGATCGACTACATTACGACCCTTGAAAAGCTCACTCCTGAAAATGGTTCTTTGCTCCTCAAAGCTCGATTTGACATGATGTTTCAAGACTCTGGTGTTTCCCCCCCCTTTCCTACCTACCCCTTCACTGAAGATTACATCAAAATTGTAGTAAAGAACATGAACGGAAATCCTCGTTTATTTCTTCGTCACTGTCGGGATAGAATAAACGAGTTTAAAGATCAGGGGTATATTCGTGAGTTGACTACAGCTGACATTGTTGGTGATGTTCAACAAGAAGCTGTTGCTGGAGTACCACCAATGACTCCAGAGAAGATTGTTACACCATCAGCTTCACCAAAGGCAGTTGCTGGAGTACCACCAATGACTCCAGAGAAGATTATTACATCCCCAGATCTACCTAGAGGAAGTCCTAAGAAAATAATTGGTTTAAAGAGTGAAGAGATTGAAGCACTTGAGGGTTTATTCCCAGATTTGAGTAGTTCAAAACCCATATCAGTTCCTAGTCCCCCAACTACAACAGCACCAATAGAATCCATGGAAGCTGTAAGAGTTTCACCATCCAGATCAGTCATGACGTCAAGTGATCTCATTGAGTTTTTAGAGAAAAAATGGGCTAAGTATGCCCGAGAGTATGAACAAGAAATTTTTGCTTTTCCTCATCCAGTACGCCGTGATTTTTTGAAGGGGGTTCTCTATGAAATCCTTAATACTTCTATTGACCACCAAAGATCTGTTTATGGATTGAAGATTTTAAATGTTAGGATTGATCGACAACTCATTGAGAAAGATACGAAAGGGCTTGATCTTGTTTTCACATATCAGACGCCTCGGGGCCCAACATCAGTGGGCATCGAAATTAACAATTCGGAGCATTCGGCTACCGTTTTTCAAAGTTTAAGACGCTTAAAGAAACTTGTTAAAGGTAATATTCGTTTTGCTTTCATTCTCCGAGATGAAGAATTATCATTACATCGAACAGCTACCAAATCGTTGGATCTGGCACACTCCCTATCCGAATATGGAGGGTTGTATTACATTGATTTCATGTCAAATCAAGCCCTTCTAGCAACCAAAAAATTGATGGATTTTGCTTCAGCAGGAGATTTAACTCTTGGAAACCGAACAATAACCAGAAATGAAGCCATGGCCTTTGTTTTCGAAGAATGTCTGGATCGAATAACGGTATTCCAAACCATCTTTTCTCATCTTTCTGAAAAGAGTAGATCTGCTCCTGGAACAGCTACCGCGGATGTTTCTGAATCATCAGAGGCAATAGAAGCCATTATTTCAATTTTAAAGTTTAATCCAACCATGACAACGGACCGTTTATGCCTATTACTCAATCGGAATGAAGGGGAAATAGTTCCTCTTCTGAAAATGCTTGCCATCCGTGGGATGATTTCCTTTGATGGGAAGAATATCCATATTCTTTAATTTCATTGAGGGAGACTTGAGGGCCAAGATCTTAAAGTCCACTCTCGAGGATACCCTTCTCCCCTCAAACAAACAAAACCTTTCTCCGTAATCAAAGACAAGAAAGATAAAATTTCTCGCACATAGTCTAATTCTTGCGAAATTTTATTTGCGATTTCATGGGTGCTTTTCGGCCCTTCTTTGAGAATTTCAATAACTTCTATTAAATTTTGGATATATTTGAAGCGAAAATCCTTGCGTGGAGAATTAATATCTTCAGGAGCGTACTTGAGTCTCCATTTGTTTTCAGAATTCGCGTTAATTTTCCCAAAGTACGTGAGAAATTTCATCATCCTCAATACCTCTCCAGCATCCGACACACAAGAACCGATAGCTTTGGCAACCTGTGAAGTGGTACAGAAATCTTTGTCTTCCAACACGGAGAGGATTTTTGGTATCCATTTAAATGGAAATTCATTCTTTTGAATTAACATTTCAAGAATCAGACCTAAAACTATTCAAACGTCATCTATTTCTGGTATCGAGGGACGATAGCCCTCTAAATCCATTGTAACATAGATATAGCCCAATCCTTTCAACTTTTTTACAACCTTAGCTATAATTTTGTTTTCTAACAAGGTTGAGAAATCATTAGGATCTATTTCTATTCGTACCATTTTGTCATGATCACGAAGTCGTATTTGTTCGGAAATTTCCAATTCTCGTAGGAATTCTTCTCCTTGTTCTATACGATGTAATTTTTCACGGGTTATTTTTTCGCCATAAGGTACACGAGAAGCCAAACAAGCCATTGCAGGTTTGCTAGCTACTGATAACCCATATTGTTTAGCTATCTGCCTGACTTCATCTTTTGTTATTTTACCATGTAATAATGGACTAATTACCCCCAATTTTTCAAGAGCCTCCAATCCAGGTCTATGTCCAGTGATATCTGAGGCATTTGTTCCATCAAGTACAATTTCGTACCCATTATGTTTAGCGTAACCCAATAAACGAGAAAATATCAGGGATTTGCAGTGATAACATCGATCTGGACGATTATCCCAGAAATGTTGTTCAGAGCTCAATGTTACTTCAAAGATTTCATGTGGTAATTTCAACTGGTGAGCCACAGCTTTTGCTTCCTCAATCTCCGTGTTGGAAATCCATTCTGAAATAACAGTGACTAGTTTAATTTTCTTACATGTCTTTTGCACGAGAAATGCTACAACTGTACTATCTACACCGCCTGAAAATGCTACAATCACTGATTTATCCTTTATTGGAGCGAGTCCATCAGCAATTTTGTTTTCTAAATCCTTATCCATGGTTATCTGCTCTTTTCAGATCGATTCTTCAAACTCTATGAACACCTGGAACTACTTGAGCAATGTGAGCTTGCGCATCCATCTGCTGAATCCTTCGACTTACTTCCTTCTCGTTTCCAGGGCAAAAAGCAATCATACACCCTCCGTTTCCTGATCCTGTGATTTTACAGCCTAATGCACCAGCTTTCATGGCTACTTCAATCATTTTTTCTATTTTAGGAGTGCTGACTTGTAAATAATCCCTCAAAGAAACATGATGCTGTGAAATCAGTGATCCTATATATGATTCATCAAAGCTCGTAAATCCTTTCCTAAGTTCTGAATACGCAATTTTTGTAATCTCAAAGTTATATACAGCTGCTTTCAATGCTCTAAGAGAGTAATCGTCTAAGTGCTCTTTAGGTGGATTTAGATTTTCCACATCTTCTATTTTCAATTCTCTGACACCAGTTGCCCCTAAAAATTTTAATCCTTTCGCTACACCGCGTTTAATTGATGCAAGAGTATTAAGAGTATCCTTCTTTTCTAACGAATTCCCAACAACTATCCCTGGAAATTCAGTCATAAGTTGAGTACACCTTACAGGATCAAATTCCTCAAAATTTACATAACCGTGGGCGATTACCATGTGATCCTGCATGCCTCCAGGCTCGTTAAATTCCAGTACTTCTGCTTGATGTGCCAACTTCGTAATTTCCATCGGAGTTAATGGATGATTGAAAAGTTCAGCAAGAAACGTAATCCAAATCACACATAATGCACTAGAAGAAGACAACCCTGCTTGCATTGGTATGTTACTCGTAATTTTTGCTGATACACCCTCTTTATGGGGTATGATCCCGTTTTGTTGTAGGATCCTTACACCTGAACGTAAATAATCCCGAGACGATTGATAAACAATATCAGTAGCGGAAAAAGATTGTACATCTTGAATATCTGGTAATTCAATTCGAAATAAATCTGATTTAGAAACTTGTCCCTCAATAGTCATGAATAGATCTACCGCAGCAGGAATAACTGGCAAACCCAGATAATCTTGGTGTTCTCCAAATAATACTACTCGCCCTGGGGCTTTTACAGTTAAGATCATATTATTTTTCCCTTTTCTTTATTCAAATTTTAATTTACTGTCTGAATTCAAGATAATTATTATTTTTTTATGAAGAATTTTTCAAATATTGACAGGAAAAATTCCTGATTACTCATTCCTGATTTTATCTTCACGAGAAAAAAAAATGTTCATGACGATTTCATAATAATTGACGATTTATTCTTTTAATCCTCGCTTTTAAACTCTTATTAATGACATAGGTGGATAAATTGACTTCATAACAATGATTCTAGTTTTCAATATGTTTCTGGGTGGAGAAATGAACCTAATTTCTCACGTAAAAGTTAATATTACTATTATCACATGTTAGAGTGGTATTAAATAATAGAATTTCATTTTAACAATGATTTTCACTCATTCCTTGAATTCTAGGTAATAAGTATCTTTTGTATTAACTTTCCAAAAGTTTTGAATTCTTTTCAATCCAATCCCAAATGTTTTCTTATTTTCACATCGTGAATTGATTTATGTCGGAAATCTACGAAAAAAGGTGATTTTTGTCGCCTTATCCTTTCTCGTTGTAGGTCTAACCGTAGTAGTACCTACATTCTTATCTGTGGAAGATTTTTTATATGAATTGGTAAAATAATAACAACTGTCACAGAATTACCCCAATTTTAAACTGACATAGTGGAATCGCAATATGACCCCTGACTTCATATCTCAACCGCTTTTTGACTTAACTAAAACTGTATTTGAGGCGCTACAGTTCATTACTCTCCATCCAATGCAAGTTCTCAAGCATCCATTGGCAGACTCCCGATTATCGTTTGTGTTAAAACGCGTAGACACTAATTCGAAAAAATCTGAATATATCGGCGTCATTATTCGAGATTGGAAACGAATTGTGGGTGTTGGGCAGATCCATAAAGCTGAGCAGCTTCTCCAAGCCTGTCCTGACCTTAATCGGGTATTGATTGTCAGCTCTTTGGGTTTTTCTTATTCTGCCTCACGCCTCGCAGAAAAAGTGGGAATTGGTTTAATTTCGAGGGGCCAATTAGTCTCATTGTTACAGAAACGGATTGAAGTGCTGTAGGGGAAGTACTACATCAATAATCTAATGCAGCGCTTTTCCGAATCAATGATAAATTGTCTGGAGATCTTTTGAGAAGTAAATTTCAAAGGAAATGACTAAATGAAACTTCAGATAAGATAAACGAATCGATACTATATATTGTCGGTAAACTCAACAAATTGTTGCTTAATGTCGCTTTAATTCTCTGTTTATCAAGCAGAATCTATCTTATTTAGGTATTATCGGAAATTATATACTCTAATTCCTAGTTCCTATCAAACTTATCATGATTGGAGAGCGAATCATGTCTAATGATCTTCTTGTAAAATCCCTTCTCGACCTTGTTAAAATCTCTTTTGAGAATTTAGGCTTCATTACTCTTCACCCCATGCAAGTATCAAAAAATCCAGTTGCTGATGCCCGATTATCTTACGTATTAAAACAAGTAGGTACAAATACAGATTATGTTGGTGTCATGGTGTGCGATTGGAAACGCATTGTGGGCGTTGGACAGATCAATAAGGCAAAAGAGCTTATGCAGGCGTGTCCTGAATTTGGTGGGGTACTAATTGTCTCCTCAATGGGATTCTCAAAGTCAGCTATACGTAACGCTGAGGAGAAGAAAATAAACTTAATATCACGAAGAGAATTAATTTCTCTGACTCTGAAACATCTGGAAATTCTATAAAGAACTTAAAAGAATTATGCTAATCGAGCTTACGCTTTAGACAGAGGGAAGGCAATTTCTTCTAACGCTTCTTGTACAATACGGATATGTTTAGGCGTATGAACTAACGAGAGGGCTCCTATACCGTGCATACCAGTACAATGTCTATTTAATAGTGACATTTGAGCCAGTGCTTCTCCTGTATGGTCTGTTAAGGCTATAATTTCATTAGGATTTGGATTCTCTACCCATTGGGAAAGAACATGGAGTAGAATCAAGGATTTGTAACCTGTCACTACTAATTTCAGTTTCTGCTCCTGAAAAAAACTATTCAAATCTGTTAATAGCTCTGTTCCGGCTTGATTAATGCGTAAATACTCTTGATTAGATCCTTTTAGAATTTCTAGGGTTTTTAGACCAGCTACCATACTAAGAGGGTTTGCAGAAAAAGTTCCACCGCCGATCCAGACCCGATTTTTCAATTGAGGATTCGCCTGTTCAATAATCTCTTCTCTCCCTCCAACGGCTCCAATAGGCATTCCACCTCCAATAACTTTACCCATAGTCGTTAAATCTGGTAAAATATTGACATGATTTTGAAATAGCCCGTAATTAAACCTATAACCTGTTATTACTTCATCAAAGATGAGAAGAATATCGAACCTTTCAGTCTCTTCTCTTAGCATTTTTAAAAACTCATGATCAACAGGAAATCCCCCACCCCCTCCTAAAACGGGTTCTAGGATCACTGCTGCCAAATTCTGTTTATTTTCGCGAATCAAGTCTTTAACGGAACTATCATTCATCTCAAATGTTAAAATTCCTGCTTCTTCTTCTTTAAGAATTCCTGGGGTCTCCCTACCCACGAAAGGAGATTTTACATTGTAAAAAAGTGTATCATTCGGTCCATGCCACCCCATTTTGACTTTTGCAACTAATCGTTTCCCCGTAAACGCACGAGCTAGTCGAGTGGCATACATCGTTGATTCAGTGCCACTTGTACAAAACCTGACCTCTTCAAGGCTTGAGTTATCATGAATGAGGGTTTCAGCTAATTTAACCTGATTTTCGATTGCGGTTCCGAAATGCCAGCCTTTCTCTAGCTCTTCCTGAATGACCTGTTTAATCTCAGGATGATTATGGCCTAAAATCAAAGCAAAATGACCCATCCAAAAGTCTATATATTCAATTTCATCTACATCGATTAGATATGCATCGTGGGCTGAATTTATAAACACAGGAAATGCTTCTATCGAGGGAAGACCAAGATTACGAATATTATGAGAAATACCCCCAGGAAGTACTTGAATTGAACGCTCCCAGAGCTCACGTGAACGGGGTCGGTCTTGGAGAAATTTTTTAAGCTCATCTTTGAGAAAACTCACAATATAACCTCAAAAATACCCAACATTAGATGATTTTTTGAAGTTTCACTTTGAATATAATTTCATACATTTTGCGGGAAAAAGGGAGAAAGAAGATAAAGCAACAAAAGTTGCTTTATAAACCCCTGAAAAACTCTTTCTGTTCGAGCTCTTTAAGTTTCGGCAGTAAATTGTAAAACACTATTTGTTCGAGATCGTCTCGGAAAGTGCTGAAATCTTCGTCATCCATAAAGGGATCTTGGAGTTTAGAACGAACTTTTAAAGCTGGTTCTTCTCCACGCAGATTCCAAAAAATTCGTAAACGGTTATCAGTCAGATGATAAATCGGATCAGACAAATCGACTTTCTTGTCAAGAATATTTGCGGGCCAACAGGCAAAGACCAAGTAGGCTCCAAAAAACAACAATAAGGGAATTACCACGAAACGTACAACATTAGATCCAATCAGAGTATCTGATGAAGCAAGGAATGAAATCACAGCCAATAGTATAGATATCACCAAAATGAGAGTACCAAATAAAACAGAAAACCAATCATTCCATCCTCCATTCTGACTGAAACTATGCCAGAAATTTGGAATTTCAAAACGTGGTCTTTGATCTTTCGTCAAGGCTTTGCGTTTCTTGAGTTGATTATGAGTTAATGTTCCTGCATAGTAATGGAAGCTATCATATCGTACTCTATCCAATTTCCATCCATTCTTGGTATCCTTATTAATATAAATAAAGAAAGGAGCCCAATCCATTGCATGGGTTACATGTGTAAACGAAGGTGGCTCCCATTTCCAAAAGATTAATGCTAAAATACCCAGTACAAAAAATGCAACTCCAACCCAAGATATTTTGAGTGAATGGTCTAGATACGTCGTTGAAATATTATCTATTATCTCTTGACCAATCGGTAGCTCGTGCCAGGATTCAGCGCCCGCAATTAGTTCTTCTTCTTGGGAACCTTTACTAAAATAAATCTCTGCTAGAAGTGCCCAGAACAACGCTCCGAAAATAGTGAAAAGTTGTCCGTTACTATAATAATATTTTCCTTTAGTCAATCCTTTAATAACACTTAGTAACTCTCTAACTCCTAGTAGAAAGAAGAGGGATCCTATGATCACTATAGATGCTGCTGCAGAACGAAACGAAAGATAAGAATAAATCAGTGTTCCTATCATTCCTAGAAAGAATAAAGGCACCACAGTGATCCATAATGAAATGAAAAAACGTTGTTTAGTCCAAACATATATCCACTGTATTGCACGAGAGTTCACGTCTTCTGGATTCTCTAATACTCGGAAATAGGAACCTCCCCAAGCTTTACTCTTACGTTCTGATCGTAATTCTATCCCCGAGAGTTGTATTTCGGGTAAAAATTGCTTAGCTAACGGATGATCTCTCTCTGTTACATCCACAGCATCCAAAGGCATCATGAATCCTTTTTTACGTAAACCAGCCTTTTGAATTTGCTGCTTTAAGGAATCAGTCTGCCATTTCTCTTCGACTGCTTCGACATCAGCCTCGCGCAAATCAACAAGTTTGCCTTGTAAAGCTATATCTGTCATAATCTCACCGACATAAAAGTTGAAATTATCAAAATATTTGTAGTAGATATATAACTGGATTATCGTATTTAAAGATTGTTTATTTTAGATTGTGAAATAGCTTTATTACATTCAAGCATTAATCTTACAAATTTTCCTCTTTAAACGTAAAAATAAGCCTCAAACATCGCTTTTGTTAAAATAGCTTAAGGTGTAAAGATCTTTGTGTATCAAAATTCTTTATAATTATTTGTTCAGATAGTCACTTCACCTAGGAGTTTGGATAATTACCATGGACTTAATGCTTAAAGATGTATTAATCATCCCTAAACCTGATGTTTCTTCTATTTATCGATCAAATATTGTCATAGAAGACAATATCATCAGCGAGATCTCTCCACAAGCCCGTACACGTGATCCAGAATATAACATCAGTGGGAAATCGATTGTTGTTTTACCACCTCCGATTAATAGTCACACTCATCTCCCTATGACATTACTAAGAGGTTATTCTGACAATAAATCTTTACTTCCATGGCTAGAAGACGTTTGGAAGATAGAAGGAAAATTTAATGCAAAATGGATAGCACTTGGAGCTAAACTCGCTTGTCTTGAAATGATTAAATCAGGAACAGGTGGAGCAGCAGATTTTTACTTTCATGAGGGCACAATCACAAAAGTTTTAGAAGAAGCGGGAATCCGAGGGTGGCTTGGTGCAGGAATCTTACCTAGCGCATTTGTAGATCAGGGTGGTTATGAGTTCCAACTGGAAGAATTTAAACGGACGATAGATTTAACAAAAGGATCTTCGCTACTCACTGCATCTATTGCTCCACACAGCCAAATAACTGTACCAGAGGAATATATTCTGAAAACAGCAGATTTGGCTGGATCTTATCAGATCCCTATCATGATCCATGCTTCTGAAACGCGGAAGGAGGTTATGGATTCAGAAGAAAAATATGGAGTCCCTCCTGTGGAAAGACTTGAACAGATAGGATTCTTTAGAGAAGAAACTAAAGAAATAGTGGCTCATTGCACTTGGATCACTCAAAGAGAAGTTGAGATCCTCGGAAAACATCATGTGACTGTAGGTTGGTGCCCTGTTTCCGCACAGAAACTAGCTTACGGAGGAGTTACCCCAGTACCAGAATTACGGGCTGCTGGGGCTGTGGTTGCCCTTGGTACAGATGGAACAGCCTCCAATAACACATTAGATTTATGGCGAGAAATGCGAGAAGCAGTCAATGTACTTTCTGCAGCACGATGGGATCCTGCTCTTTACACCGCAGAACATGTGCTTGAGGATACTAATTGGTCTTTCAGGCAGAATTTTCACCCTCAATCATTAATTGAAGTAGGGAATCAAGCTGATCTTGTGGTTTTAGATTTTAATAAGCCACATCTCCAGCCCATCCACAATGTCATCTCGAATATTGTATATGCTACTAATGGGAGTGATGTACATTCTTTAATAGTGAATGGAAACTTGTTAATGCATGATCGAGAAGTATTAACACTCAATGAAGCAGAGATATTACTGGAAATTGAAGAAAAAAGTAAAGAGCTGTTTTAACCTTAAAAAAAGTTAGCAATCATAATAACGGAAAATTTCCCAAGGTGTGACTTCCTGTTTTTCGAAACTATGTTCACTCGTAAACTCAACCCATTCCTGCATTCGTGCCTCATAATACTCTTGGTGGAGCGCTGAACCCAGAATACTTTTTGCGAGTTTGCTACCCTTAAAAATCTTTAAAGCATCATATAGAGTGCGAGGTAATAGTTCTACTCCCTTTTCTCTTAGTTGTTCCTGATTTAAAGCGTCCGCATCAAATGCTGCTTCTTCAGGTGGTTCGATCTTTTTTCTCACACCATCTAATCCCGCTCCAAGAAGCAACGCTAACGTGAAGTAGATATTGGTAGCAGCATCAGCTGCTCGATATTCCAAACGACCTGCTTCATACCCAGGAACACGTACGAGAGCTGTACGATTAGCTATCCCCCAGGTTATATATACAGGAGCTTCTATTCCAGGAACTAGCCGTCGATAAGAGTTGATAATGGGATTGGTAATAGCTGTTATTTCACTAGCGTGCGCAAGCTGACCAGCGATAAAATGAATCGCAAATTCGGATAATTCATTCCCACTTCCTTTGAACAAATCTTCAGAAGATGATTTAACCATTTGATGGATATGCATCCCATTTCCTGCTTCGTTGATAAAGGGTTTGGGCATAAAGGACAAAATCCACTCGCTTTGGTTTAAAGCTACCATTTTTGCTATTTGTTTGAAGTATTGAACACTATCGGCAGTTTGGAGTGCTGGTTGGGCGCTGAATTCAATTTCATGTTGTCCTGGCCCAACTTCGGAATGGAACGTCTTTAAAGGAAGACCCACTTGATCTAATGTTTCTACAATCATTTTTCGAAGGAAATATCCTTTGTCTGTCGGTGGAAGTACCATATAACTCGCAGAATCCACAGGTTGAAATTCGGAATCTAATATGTAAAACTCCATTTCGGGCCTCGCATAGTAATATGCCTGATACTCGTCAAATAATTCTTTGTTAACTTCTGAGAGAATTCCTCTAGGGTCAGCCAAAATACGCTCATGGGTCTCAGTACTACGCAAGTCACAAAAAACACATGCAGTTCTTTCCTGCCAAGGTACGAGAGTAACTGTGGAAGGATCAGGAACAATAATCATATCTGATCTTTTTGATCGAAGAAATCCGATTGATGACCCATCTACTCCGATCTGATCAGCTTTCTCAAAAGACCGCTTTGACATCTCCACTCCTTTTAAATGACCATCAGCACCTGTAAATTGAAGTAATAAATATTTAGCTCCAATCTCCTCCATTTTCTTGAGAATTTGAGGTTTGGCCTCGGACATTTCTGTCACTCCATTAAATTATGTCATTCAGTGTATCTTGTATTATTTATTTTTTGCTACTTACTACTCTTTGCAGAAGAAAAGAAAAAAGGAGTGGGGAGAATCTAAGATTAGTTAGCCTAATGAAAAATCTCAGGTCTCGGACTGTTGACTCTCCATGAAATTGAGAACAATTCGGGTTGCAGAACCGCCCACGAGACCTCCAAGTAACCCGAATATACCACAGATTATGACTGACAATAAAACAACTATCAAAGCGCCTGGAGGTAATGGTGCTCCGAGTACGTCTCCTATTGCTGCTAAAAACAAATCAGATGTCTCCAGTAATCCTGGTTTTGTGAAAACCATGATTAATATAGATACAAGACGTCCAACCATAGATCCCAAAGCTGAAAAGATACCAGCTTGAGCATAGCCTACGATTACACCTGCAACTATTCCGAGTATTAGTGGTGTCATCCAAAATGGTAGTGAGGATCCTATTAGAAGATCAAGGATCGTTTGTCCAAGAAGACACAAACCAAATGCTATTATTCTTCTATATTGGAGTAGTATCTGAAAGAAATCATCACTATTTTTTTCACTCATGTCAATTCATCTCCTATTTCATTTTGGTTTCAGAGTTACTGTAGCCTCCAGATACTCTTTCGGGAACTCTTCTGCTGTATCATATTGGATCAACATCAAATGGTACTTGCCTTTCATCCATAATTCGAGAGCTTGGTCGGCATAGTGAGGATTAGCAGGATTACCACTTATTCCTGCGGGAAGAACACTCCAAGAATTAGAAATATTGCTGAAATCAACAACCATTCGCTCACTTGGGCCACCTCCAACCCTACGGCCTCCTGCAGCTAATAGAGTGTATCCAGATCCGTCATGATCATGTGATCCTTTTCCGAGTGCTGGTATTCCTGCTAGGTGATTGAAGTACATTCTATGATATTTTCCCCATTTCCAAT
>JAEOTU010000089.1 GCA_016839665.1 Candidatus Hodarchaeota archaeon | reverse complement strand
TTGATTTTATTAAACAGATAGCAAAAAAGTTTGATCGACATGTTGTGGCCTACTCTGGTGGAAAAGACTCTTTAGTGACCCTAGATCTTGTATCACAATCACATGTTTCATATAATATTATATTTTCAGATACAGGTCTTGAGTATCCCGAAACATTGGAAAATATTGAGAAAATTACTCAACAATACCAGAAAAAGGTTATCAGCCATAAAAACAAATCGTGGGATTTTTGGGAGCGATTTGAACAATTTGGTCCTCCATCAATGAATTCTCGTTGGTGTTGTAAATCAGCTAAGTTATCTCCTGTAAATGAAATATTAGATTATCTTTATCCTAATGATAAACAGATATTATCTTTTATCGGAAAACGGCGATATGAATCGTTTGGGCGTTCTCAAGAGCCAAAAGTTTCAAAGAATCCATGGGTTCCGAAACAGATAACAGCTTCTCCCATTAACAATTGGAATGCTTTTGAAGTCTTTTTATATATTCAAAAACATGATCTTACAGATTTTCTCAATCCATTATACACGAAGGGCTTTATACGAATAGGATGTTGGGTATGTCCTTCATCATCAATGTCCGATTTTAAAATTATGAAAGAATCACATCCTTCATTAATTATCAAGTTAAACGAAAAGTTGCTTAAGATCCAGCGTCTACACCACTACCCGTATCAATATGTTTCTTGGGGTTTATGGCGTTGGAAATACCTTCCAAAAAAGATTTTAAATTTATTAGAATCCCAAAAAGTAGTTTATAAACCTAATCCTAATTTCATTGACAAATCTAAGTTGATCTTTAGAATAACATCTTCTCCCTCTCCTTGTATTTATGGAGGCTATTCAACATTTATATCTGCCAATCAACTATTGGATTTATCCAAAATTGAAGAATTATTGCCGATTTTAGGTTCAGTTCAGTATAAAGAAGAATATGATGTTCTTTCTCTCGTTCTGAAGAGTAGTAGAGCTGTCGATGTTTTTCGGGATGGATCAATTATAATTTCCAGTAATGAGAAATCTCTGTTGACTCGTCAAATGTTATTAGTTCTCAAAACAATTTATCGTATAATGAATTGTGATGGTTGTGGAATCTGTACCTATCAGTGCAATGAAAAAGCTCTTGTAATCAAGTCAGGAGTAATTCGAGTTCTTGAAGATAATTGTGTTCACTGCCTGAAATGCAATGATTTTTGTCCCCTATTGCAATATAGCAACAGTAATGATTTTATTTTTTCTAAAGACGAATATTTCACTGCTAAAATTTGATATTAGCATGAATTTTCTTGCACTAATACGTATCCTAATTTTTTTTAGTTATCCTCTTAGGCTTTTGTGTTAGGGTTCCTTCAAGAAAAGCTATCAAACAGGATTGGGATAACTTTTTGAAGAGAAAAACACAAAAAAACGAGGCGTTATAGTCGGATTGAGCAGTAACTGGAGAATACGTGACGTGAATGGCCGTAAACAACGAGTTATTGATGGAGCTAAATCAATTCTCTCAACCCGAGGATTTAACATTACTTCAGAATCTGAAAAAGAAGAACATCATGATATTTTTGGAAAAGACCCTGAAAAAAAAACCATCATTGTGCGCATACCAACAAAAGAAGTTGTGGGGGTTCGTGAATTGCGTGAATATAAAGAAGAAATTGAGGAGAAACAGTACGATCATGCTATTCTACTCGCTTTAAGTAAATATACCCATTATGCTAAGCGAGAAGCTAAAGCTGCTGGAATTGAAACTTTTTCAATAAAATTTCCATTTTTTAACCTATTTAAGCACTATTTAGTTCCTTTACACGAGTTTGCTACAGAAGAAGAGATTAAAGAATTAGAAAGAAAATATTCTATTTTCAAGTATCAGTTACCGAAAATATCTGCAGAAGATCCAGCTGTACAACTTTTAGGAGCCAAAGTTGGGGATGTGTTGAAAATTATAAGGAATAGTCCTACTGCAGGTGAATTTATTGTTTATCGCGCTGTGGTACCGTAATAGTTTAGCTTAGAAGAGTGATTTTTTTAGGTAGTATTCAACCAAGCACATAAAAAAGGCAGAATAAGGGGTCAAATTTGACTTCCATTGGCTCTGAAGTTTCTCTAGAAACAGAAATTGTGACATATGACGTATCAACATTGATAGCAGATCGAATACAAAGAAAGAGGAAGTTTCATTGAGTAAATTAAAAAACTCTTGGATTATTGTTATTGGAATATTACTTCTAACTTTTACCAACACAAACAGTAGCTTTTTGAAGTTTTCGAGAGTTCTCGGAACAGTTGAACCTACTGATGAATCTGAAATCGTTATAGGGATTGATTTAAGTCACCAAAATAATATAACTTCTCAAGACCTCAATAATTTAACATCCATCATAAATTCTACATTCAGTCCACAAGAGGTCGTATTCTTTACTGAAGAATTCTCTTCGGAGGATTTGGCTGCTATTGATATTCTCACGGTTTTAGCACCAAACTTAGCTTTTTCTGAAGAGGAAATAGAGGATGTAGAGGATTTTATAAAAACAGGAAAATCATTATTCATTGCATCTGGTTTTAGAAATCAAACCACAGAACCATTAAATGATCTTCTTAGTATTTACGGATTATCCTTCAATTATCAAAATCCTATTTTATCAGAAAATGCTTTAGCTCGATATTTCACCACACCAACCACCCCTCTTACTGAGAATATTTCTCAAATTATATGTCCAAACAGATTAGGAATTTCCTTCAATGAATCTAAGTTAACGAGTTATCAATCACCATCAATTTTATTTTACAATCCTATCCTTCTAACAAATTCCGTAGAAGCTCCATCAGAAAACAATACATTAATATCTACTCTAGAATTTGAGAATGGAGCTCGAGTATTAGCTGTTGGCTCTGTAGACATGTTTAATAATAGCTTCATTGAACCCCTTTCTAATGATACAGACATTTTCTTAGATAACACAAATTTCATATTGAATGCAATAAGATGGTTAGGAAAAAACACTGGAATCATGAATTTTCATGAACCATGGGTAGACAAAGATGGTTTATCGATTGAAATTGGTGATTCTATTTTTGGAAATGTCACATTAGTGAGTTCTCATAATAATAGTCTCTCCCAAGGACAAATAGTAGCCACTCTTGAAAGAACTGGTTCTACATTAAGTTTCAGGTCAATGAGAGCAGATCCCCAAAATTCCTCCAAATATTTCGGTTGGGTAAGCACAGAAGGTTTGAGCTCTGGATCTTGCGATGTAGTTTTTATCGCTTCACGGGTAGGATATCTATCTGTTGAATTAACTGCTGGACGGATCTACTTAAAACCTCCATTCCCGAAAGCAATTATACCAAATCTGGCCATTATAGGATTATTCTTAGCTGCAACTTTACTATTCTTTTCCACAGCGTTTATAATACGAAAAAATTTAGAGACAAAAGAATAATTATTGGATGTCTCTCTTAACTTGTTAGGACACTCTTAAACAGATGAAGACAAGGTCTCCGTTGTCAGCTCATAATTTTTAGGAAGGAGAAAAAAGTAGTCAAGTTTACCCAAGTTCAATATATCATAGTTATATTGTCGAATGAATGCGTTAAGTCGCTGCAATAATCGTTTGGCATCCATCGGCCTTTTTATTCGAAATTCTTTGAAAAAAATAATAACTAAACTATTATACTCCATCTCAAGTTCTATATCATCAATATCCTGAAAATCCTTTATAGATATGCAGCGGACTCTACTTTTTTTAACCCTAAAGGATCGATTAAAACCCTCGTAAATGTTAGAAATTATAGGACACATTTTTCTTCCTGGATCAGATAATTGGACTCTACATCAGCGAAATTTTGGATTATACTTGCTGAATTTAATATATCATTTCTCTTTTATTAAAAGGTTAAATTCAATCATGATATTGTGGTAATAGGTCTAGTTGTCAAGGTAAACTTCATCCTAAATTGCGAAATCTCAAATATTGCAGACCTAATTCAAAAACTCATCTATTAGAACGCTAATGTTCACTCTAACGGTTCTAATTTGTGTAAATATGAAACGAGCCCGAAGGGATTTGAACCCTTGACCCCTGCGTATCTCCAAGTCTTTAGTTTTTGACCTTCCGCAGCGCAGTACTCTATCCAAGCTTCGCCGCGCATACAGCATCGTATCGCGCATAAGCCACGGGCCCTTGTTGAAAATTTCCTAATTGTATTCAAATATTGCTTAAGATATTTATTTATTTATGCATGTTCTGTTTTTAATTATATGGACTTATCAGAATCTGCTGAGGTGAAAACTTGGTTATTAGGATGGGAAACATAACCCCATCTCAATGTGATAGGTTTTCGCTATATAGGTTGACTTGCACTAATTCTTTGTCAGACATGACTTTATTCTTTGTGTAATTTCAAAAAGGGGGTAATTTTCGCGATTATTGTTGGTTACTCGAGAGTTCGAATTTAATTATGAAAAAGAATAAAAATCCCAAAAGCAGGAAGAAACTAACTATAGTTAAAATTGTGTGTACAGAGGTCTAATGATATGAAAACCCCGACATTGATAGGTGCAATTATTTTTGTGATTAGTCTGATGGTAGCTGTCATTGCTATATTAAGACTTGATTTTGTGGTTCAGTTATTAGAAGGGGAAGCGGCAGCTCAAGGAGCAGAATATCAAAGAGAATATTTTGAGCTGTTTTTCATCTGGATTTGTGGTGTTGTTGGAGGGCTAGGGTTAGGATACGGAAGCCGTGAAGGTTTTGGTTATGATGAGAGTAACGCTCCCACGATCATCGGAGGACTTGGTCTTGGTGGAGTTATAGTCATTCCTGTCTTAATGCTTGTCCAAGGAACTCCCCCCGTACAAGGAGTAGGTGCTACATTCATTAGTGCCATTTTTGCAATTATTGGGCTTTATATGACTGCAGTTTCTACACAAGAATCTTATTAGACTAATGATTTTTCAACGATCATTGAGAATAGCTTATAGATAAGTAGTTAATGAGGAATTCCGCCCAAATGTCTCTGGAGGGAGATTTCACTAAGGTTCTTGAATGATTCTATGTATCTAAATAGTCCCATGTTTTTTTAGAAAAGTTAAAATGATTTCTTCTAAATTTGGCGAACCTAGCTCTTCTAATTCATATGTTACCCTCACATGGGGCTTTTTCATATTTAAAAGACGAGTTAAATCTATTGGTGTACCAATAATCACTGTGTCACACTCTGCTGCATTTATTGTAGCTTCTAGCTCCTCAATCTGCTGCTTACCATACCCCATTGCTGGTAGAACATCAGTTAGATGCGTATATTTTCGATAGGTTTCTTTGATGCTTCCTACGGCATAAGGACGAGGATCAACAATCTCTATTGCGCCGAATTTTTTGGCTGCAATATGTCCTGCTCCATATTTCATGCCTCCGTGCGTTAAAGTTGGTCCATCTTCAACTACCAAAACGCGCTTTCCTGTAACTAAGCTTTGATCTTTAATACTAATAGGTGAGTTAGCAACGATGATTTGAGCCTTGGGATTGAGTTCTCGAATACTTTCTTTAAGTTTCTCAACATTTCCTTCTGGAGCGGTACCTGCTTTGTTAATGATGACTACATCTGCTTGTCTTACATTTACTTCTCCAGGGAAATAAGATTTTTCATGTCCTAGACGATGTGGATCAGCAACAGTTATTCTTAAGTCAGCATTATATAAACTCCAGTCATTATTCCCTCCATCAAATAGGATTACATCTGCCTCTTTTTCTGCCGTAACTAGAATCGTTTCAAAATCTACTCCAGCAAAAACTAGGTTTCCTTCATTAATATGAGGTTCATATTCCTCCATTTCTTCTATGGTACATTCGTGAGTCTTGAGATCTGTATAGGTTGCAAACCGTTGGCACTTTTGTTTCAAAAGGTCTCCATAGGGCATAGGATGACGTATAACTGCAACGCGTTGTCCTTGTTTTCGTAAGATTTTACCTACTTTCCTTGCGGTTTGAGATTTACCACTTCCAGTCCTTACGGCTAGTACTGCAATTACTGGAAGCTTAGACTGTAACATAGTATGATTAGGACCTAAGATACGAAAATCTGCTCCGTTTGACAACACTAAGGAAGCTATATTCATTACATAATTATAAGACAAATCAGAGTAAGCTAGGATTACCTGTTCGACATCATACTGCTCAATCAAGGATGGAAGATCATTTTCAGGATAAATAGGGATTCCTTCAGGATATAATGATCCAGCTAATTCATGGGGATATTTTCGTCCTGAAATATCTGGAATTTGAGTGGCAGTAAATGCTACTACATTGTACATTTGATTATCTCGAAAATATGTATTGAAATTATGGAAATCTCGTCCAGCTGCACCTAAAATAATAACATTTATTCTTTTCATAAACAGTTACCCCAATTTGTACGTCAATAGAATGCAAGAAGTACCTAATTTTATAAATATGCTTTGTTTATCTTAAAACAGATTAAAAATTTATACTATTCCTCTATTTAAAGTTAAATAATGATTCAAAAATCAAAAAGAAATGAAATCTTTTGATTAAAATATTAGCTTCAAAAATTTCCTTAGCAAAAATGAAATAAGACAGTATGAAAACATCAGCTACAAACTTTTCAAGGTAATCTGAGAGAATTCAGTTAATTCCACCTTAAACGATAATGGAAAGCAGAAAAAAAATTATTAAAGAAAAACACAAAAAATTGAGAAAAAGTAGTTTTATTGAATAGCTTGGAGGAAATGCTTTGAGTTCTGTTCTTGATGGATGGTTTAATCTTCCTAAAACCGTGAGGCTACTAGACATCTCCTTAATTGGATATGGGTTTCTCTTATCGTTGGCTGTAATCTTATATTTAGCGATCCTTGATCACACTGTGCAGAATTTAATGCCTATCTTTCTCACAGCAATACTTATATTGTTTACTTGGCATTTTCGGACACAGTTGACAAAAACAACAGATTTCACGAAACAAAGACGATTTTTTCTCGAATGGTTTATCATTTGCACCTTTATCATTATTATTATCGGAATAATACTTTATTTCTACCCAGTGACCTATTAATCACTCTATAAACCAAAGATTTCATTTAGAATCGGTTTGTCTCATTATCACTACCCAAACACTTACTTCTACAATCATAACGAGAATAATATAGTACAAATATTACCGAATCCTAACACTAAAAAAAAATCAGGTTAAATAGGGGTAATTTCTAGTAGTTCATTTCATTCACAAAAGAGGGAAACTTTTTCGACTCACTGGGACGAATGGTCTCTGGAGAAGATTTATCGTCAGGTAAGCGTAATAACACTGGATATACCAATTCAGCTTTGTTTCTTAGAAACCTTGCAGCTGCAATCAAAAGAGAAAAATAAATTAAATTTTTAGACATTTCATCTCTTAATTTACTAATAAATTATAGTAATAATTGTGCTATCTCAATATACTTAAACTAAATATTTAACTACCCACTAAAAATTCTATCTAACAGTAATGAAACGCCTCATAAAGACATTTGATCTCATACTACCTCTGTATGATGAAGTTATCCCCGGATGAGTTGTATTACAACGATGAACGTATGAAGAGCCGTCTGAAGTTAAGTATGGGGTCTAT
>JAEOTU010000088.1 GCA_016839665.1 Candidatus Hodarchaeota archaeon | reverse complement strand
TAGTTCTTGACCGATTTAATACTCCATCACTCCATCTGCTCCAGTAAAACCTCCCAGAGTCAATATGGAATTCAGGCATTACGACAGATATATTCTCATGGTGGTTGAATTGTTCAACCCAAGGAGTGACATGGAGAGAGTCATCAACTGAGAACATTATATCTGATGGTTGGCTCATAACCTTTAATGGCACCATTGGATTCGCATGAATAGTCACGTGACAATTCACTGGTATAGGAGGCATAGGACTTAAGGGGGAACCTTCTAGAACATCAGGAATTCCGAGACCAAGGTTTGTGTATTCTATCCAGAAGTCTGCATCAGGCTCAGGAAACACTGGTTGATATTTCACTTTGAAAGTAATTTCAAAGGCAGTTCCAGAACCAGTAAACAAGTCTCCGCCAAGTGTGCTAGCAGCAAGATCGTAAGTACCTGCAGGCTTGTTAATGGTGTCGGCAACCAATATTATTGGTTCATGTAAGATCCCATCAGGATGTTCTTCAACAGGAATTTTAATCACATGATCCTCATACGAAAGGTATGTTGTGTTCCACTTGATCTGGAAGCCTACTCCTGTAAGGCTACTCACATCGTAAACTTTGCTTGAGATAGTGAATGTTTTACCTACACAATACTCTGGTCCAAACACAACCGTAGAAGGCTCCAATTTTATCTCTGTCTGCAAAGGTGAAGGTGCAGAAACTATGGAAACTAGTGAAAATAAGATCCAAAACAGAAGAAATTTGGTTATCCTTCTCATGATCTCTCCCATACTATCAAGGACTTAGATTAATTTATCACTTCTGGAAAGCTCCAAGTCAATAGAAGAAGAAAATTTGGCAAAGTCTATAAAACAAGACTAGAGTTCCATATAGTTTAGACTAAAATTATGACTTTGGGTTCAGGATCTTTGTGATTTCAACGGTAGCAAGAATTTTCAGGAAACATAAGTAAAACCGCTTGGGGGTCGTCCAGAACGGGCGGGGTGGGATTCGAACCCCACCCACAGTGGAGATATCACCCGATCAGAGATACCAACAACTATATTCCCGCAAGACCCCCCCTTTTTTTAGGCATAAACTCTAGTGGTGATAGTTAGTCTACTGGGATTGACTCTGAAGACCAATAGAGATGTCAGCTGTTCCTCATTTTTCCCTTACCTTGATTAATGTGCCAATTTGTTTGGATGTGAAATTTAAATGCTTAATTGCTTGGAATGAGTAAATAGGACAAGATTTAGGAGAACCAAACCTTGCCAGTCGATGGGAGAAGTGGCTACAATAAGGGATACGTCAGATGTATTGACTGTCAAAATATGGAAATATGTCGTAATGAAAAGCGTGTTCTTTTTTATAGATGCAAACATTACCTTGTGAAAAAGAAAGTATTACATTCTCGTTGGAGGCGTTGCTATTTCTTCAAATTAAATCGAAAGGAACCTATCATACATATAATTTCAAACACGGAATAATTTTCTATAATACTTTAACTCTCTTTAGAGTGCTCAGCTGGATACAAATTGGGTAGAAAATCTCATTAGAATCTTTAGTAATTTGTAATAGGATTATCTTGACTAAACAACTTAATCTTAGCGGTAGAGCGCTTCTTGTTGAAAGGAAACCTGAAGTTGTAGATTACATAACAGGTAAAAGATTACCTGCTACACCAGAAGAAAGAGTACGTCAGATAATGGTGCAAAAGCTTGTCGAAGAGTATGGATACTCTCCAGATCAAATCCAAACAGTACCTGAATTTTACATTACTAAAGGTAGCAAGAAAATCGGACCAGCGGACATTGTTGTCTTTTATGGTAATAAAAAAAGGCAAGACAATATCTATATTATAGTTGAAACAAAGAGAGAAGAAAGAAAAGACGGAATAGACCAATTAAAATCATATCTTAGTCCTACCACTGCGGAATTTGGCGTGTGGTTTAACGGTAAAGAAATTATTCATCTTCAAAGCCTTAAAAAAAGACCGTTTTTTAAAGAGATTGCAGATATTCCGAAGAAAGGTGAAACTTTAGAAGATGTAGGGCTTTATCTTAAGAAAAATCTCGTTCCAGCCTCTGAGCTTAAGACAGTATTTGAGACTTGCCATAACTACATATATGCAAACGAAGGATTGTTGAAAGAGAAAGTTTTCAATGAAGTCCTAAAACTTATCTTCATTAAAATGGTTGATGAAAGAAGCACAGACCAAAAATGCAAATTTAGAATAACTGAAAAAGAGAAAGATGAGCTTGAATCAGGATTCTCAAATGAGTTCCTAAGTAGAATACAAACGTTATTCACTAAAGTAAAGGATCAATACCACGATGTATTCCCTGATATTAATGAGAAAATAAATCTTCTCCCACTAACAATAGCCTTTATCGTTAGTCGCCTTCAGAAATATAGTTTAATTGGCACACCTGCAGATGTGAAAGGAATAGCTTTTCAAACATTCGTTCATGCACATGAACGAGGAGAACGAGGAGAGTTTTTTACGCCATATCCGATACTTCAACTTGCTATAAAAATACTTGACCCTAAAGAAGACGAAAAAATTCTCGACCCTGCAGTTGGGTCTGGAGGTTTTCTGGTTCAAGCAATGAAACATGTCTTTAAAAAAATCGATGAGAAAAGGCAAGACCTATCAAAATCAATACGTGACAAGATCAAAGAAAAATTTGCTCGCACTTACATACGAGGCATTGATATAAATCCAGATTTGGCTAGAGTTTCTAAAATGCATATGATTCTTTACGACGATGGGCATACTGGCATATTTTCAACTAACTCTCTAGATTCACTTCAACGGATTAGAGAAGCAGCACTTCTAGCAGGAGCAGGCGATATTACAGCAAATATGTTCCAAATTATCCTTACAAACCCTCCGTTCGGAACAAAGGGTCGGGTTACATCAAAGTTCATACTTGAACGATTTGATCTCGCGTATCGATGGAAAGGGGTCAAGGGATCTGAAGAACTAGAAAAGACAATGTACCCACTGGAAAGTCAAGTACCCGATATTTTGTTCCTTGAAAGATGTTTAGAATTTTTAGTTAATCATGGCAGAATGGCAATTGTTTTGCCAGATGGAATTTTAACAAACGCTACATCAAACTATGTTCGAGAATACATTAAGCACAAGTCACGAATTATCGCAGTAATTTCTCTTCCTCAGGAAACTTTTGTACCGCATGGTGCGGGTAGCAAAACATCTGTTTTATTCCTACAGAAAATGCAACCTAGTGAACTTGCCCTCATAAAAAAAGAAAATTACCCAATTTTCATGGCAATTTGTGAACGCATAGGTTATGACATTAGAGGAAAAACCATTTATAAAAAGAATAATCTTGGACAGCTCATTGATAATTCAGGGAAAGTTGTAAACAATGAAGATGAAGCTGCAATAGACACAGATATTCCAGAAATCATTGAGTCCTTTAACAAATTTAAAGTGAGGAACCACTTGAAGTTTTAAGGGGCTTTCAATTTGCCCATTATTTCTACAGTACAATTTTCAAAAATCACCTCAAGAATGGATGCAGAGTATTTTCACCCTTCATATTTAGAGTTGGAAAAAGTTTTAGAATTCCTGATAGAAAAATCTGACCTTAAGATAGTTTCCCTGAGAAGCATATCATCGAGGATAAGAAAAGGCATTTTTTCTATCTTAAAAACTGAGTACAAAGATCAAGGAATTCCTTTCATACGTGTGTCAAATATCAAGAATTTAATGATTGATGAGAATAATTTGACATTCATATCTGAAGAACGTAATAATGACGAAAAAAAAACTTCTCTTCAACCTAGGGATATTGTTGTTTCAAAGGGTGGAACGATAGGAGAAGTAGCAATTATTCCTAATTATATGCCAATGGTGAACATTAGTCAAGATGTTATTGGAATATCAATAAAAACTAGAAAAATTCTTCCAGAATATGTGTGCATATATCTTGCCTCCTGGTTTGGGAAGCGATGGTTTGAAAGAAATCGATCTCGACTTACACACCCACATCTTGAATTGAGACCAGTTAGGGATCTACCTGTTCCAATTATCCCTGATGATAAACAGCAAATGATTTGCAATTGGGTTAACAAAAGCATAGAGAAATATAGTGAAGCCAGAAAATTCTATAGGGAAGCTCTTCATAAGCTGGATGTAATTCTTGGTCTAGAAAATTATAATCCAAGAAGACAGAGAACTTTTCAAGTAACTTTTTCTGATATCGAAAATATGAGCGGATGGAGCTCAGAACAGCATTTACCTGACTACTCAGAGCTTTTGGATGAAATAAAGAAAAGCAATTATCCATTGATGAAGTTCGGAGATATTATAACAGTCTCGTCAAGGAAGGTAAAGCCTAAAGATACTCCAAGCAAAAAATTTTGCTATATTGAATTATCTAATATTTCTCCAACATTTGGCAACATTGAAAGTTACTCCAAAGTATTAGGTCATAAAGCCCCGTCAAGGGCGAAAATGCTTCTGTCAAAAGGTGATGTTCTCATTCCCTACCTAAGGGGCTCATTCGATAAAATCTCAATTGTTACCAATGAGTATCATGGAATGGTGGGAAGCACTGGATTCTATGTAGTGCGTTCAAAAGCTTACGAAAGTTGGTTTCTATTGGCTTTACTAAGAAGTAGAATCTTTCAAAGCCAGCTTCAACAAAGGATTGCAGGTACAATAATGCAATCAGTTTCACTAAGATCTCTAAAAAAGATTCAGTTGCCAAAAATTCCAAGGCAGATGCAAAATGATGTTGGAGATTTAATAAGAGAATCCTATGAATCCTTGAAAAAAAGCCAGAAAAGTATCAAGAGGTCAATAAATTATGTAGAAAACTTTCTGAAAAAGCGTGCACACATCACGAGCTGACTGCTATGAGATTTTGCGAAGTACTTGACAGACTCAGAGTAATTAAAAAGCTTGAAGAGAAATTTCAATCCAAGGTTATTACATTTTACAGAAATAGATTACACATTACTAATGGTAATGAAGGAATAATAAACGAAAGAACATTTGACGATTTCCAATTAGCTTTAGAGGAGATAGGAGAAACAACACCACTTACTGTACTCATTAATAGCGTTGGTGGATATACATTTACAGGATACCGAATTGCTACTTGCTTGTATGAAAGAGTCGGGGAAGTACGAATTATCGTTCCTGAGCAAGCGCTTAGTGCTGCTACTTTAATAGCCATCTCTGGGAAACACTTGATAATGCACCCCAATGCTATCCTTAGTCCAGTTGATCCACAGTTTTTACATGGAGATAATTTTGTCTCAGCTTTAGATTTAATGGAGAGTGATGATTCCGTAATAAAAACCAGTGGTAGAAGGATGATCGAGCAATCCAAACAATATGTCCGTTCACTTTGTGAAGGAAAATTCGATACAGAGCAAAAAATTCAAAAAATAATTCAAAGACTACTGTTAGAAGATCGGGTTCACCCTTCACACATTTCCCCAATAAGACCAGGAGAAATTAGGACATTAGGATTTCCGTTAAAGATTGAGATGGACTTAGATATTAGGGCTCTACACAACCTGTATAAACGGCATAATTTCTGTGAACATGATCCAAGCATAATTATCGAATATTTGCGAGATCCAGTATCAACCACGTGACTTTTTCAGACGGTCGTGGAATACGTTCACACATTTGCCTAAACTTCTTTCCATGAAAAACAATTGAACAAAACATCGGATTTTGTTTAAAACACCTTAGAATTAAGGATTCATTTTACCAACTATTCATGTTTTCAGGGGGATTTACTAAAATATGTTATAAGAATAATGGGATAAAAAAATCGATATTTCATCTTTCTATACAACTGTGTTAGTGAGTAGCAATTTTCGTCGTTTAGGCTCGTATTTTAAATTGTCTATTCGCTTACATGCGCGCATACTACTCGTAGTCTGCGTAGTTTTCATACTCACGAATTATTGGGGCATTCTTAACGATTTCAAGTTTTATATTGTTAATAATTTCATCTATCTCAATGGGTGTTTTTTCCAAAGCTCCAGCTACAAGACCTTTTGCACTTGATGTTGCCTTTTTTCCAGTAAACGTCCTGAATATATGATCCAACTGCTCTTTTCCTGGGTTTGCACCAATATTATTAAGCTCCTCATCAATTGTTTTCATGTCAATATTGAGAATCTGAGAAAGAGCTTTGGGTTCTATGAGGTAGGACTCTATTTCTTTCTTCTCGAGTATATGATAGCTCTTTATCCCACTTTTACGAAGTTTATTTTTTATCTCATCTCCCATGTTGTCTGAGTCAATTATCAATTTATGAGGAATAGTTTTGAGGACCTTTCCTTTGAAGAATTTCGCTGCTTTGATTGCAGCATCCATTCCCCCCTCTCCATATTTAGCTATATCTATCTTAGTCAAATCTACGTTTTTGGTCATAAGCAATCGATTCCAAACTTCCAGGTCATCATCACCTTCTACGATCAAAATGTATCCATTCATCTTTTTTGCATGTTCAGCCAGAAGCTCAAGTCTGCGCAGTATGTCTTTTTCTTTACTCTGCAGTTTTCTTAGTTCCATTTTACTTTCGTGCAGTGCTTTCAAATATAAGCGAAGTTGATTGATTTGAACCAATTCTGCATTATCACATTCAAATTCGCAAAACCAAGACATAGCATAATAACTAATGAAAGACTCGAAAGTAATTTCTTCATCACAATTTGGACAATAAAGAATGTCAGTCGAACCATAGAATGTTTCAAACCCCATCTCGCGTTGTTGATGATCGAAGCATTCTGCCTCACCCTCGAAAATTGCAATCTGAGTACACTTATTGCAACGATAAGCAGCTATCCATTTCAAAAGATCTGGCAGGTCGTAGACAGTCATTCCAATGGTCTCTGATTGAATCACTCGAAAAAAAAGGCTTTTGTGCTGCAAGTAAATTTCCGGGTTCAACTTCTCTAGCATGAGATTCGCCAATATTGTTATAGAATCGCGCGCAATTAAATTCTATTAATTCTATTTTTAGCTGGGAAGGATAGCCTTTTTCTTATCTTTTTCATCTTTTCTGTATGGTTGACTTAATTTTGTGAATTATCCAGGGTGAAAACAGAGATTTTAAGCAATTTCCATCTATTATTTTGGGATTTTTGTCTATTTAAAAGAATAAAATTCTGAATTAATGTAATTTTTAGATGTAAATCTTACAAGTTCATCATACATTTTCTTAAATCCAAATTCTTTTTCCATACGATTAAATAACTTCTTCTTGAACTCTAAGTAAGTGTCGCCAGGTTTGAAAGTTCCCACTCCAAATACAGAAATTCCAGGACGCATAGTTGAAAAATCATAATTTTCTTCGTTCAAAGAATAAGATGTATTCTTATGCCCTTTCTCATGTTTAAGAAGCAGGCCTTTTTTCACAAGACGGTTCAAGATTCTTGTGATTTTTACATTAAAATGGGGTGGCGGATCTGTATTCTCAAAAGCCATAACGCTCAATATTGCATCTCTGATTTCCGACCAGCGAAGTTCTTTTACATTACCTTCTTGAGTATGAATAATTGCTTGAATAATTATGCCTTCCAGATCTCCTTTAGAATTGTAATTACGCATAGTGTAATAATTACATATCTAGTTATTTATTAATTTACTAAAAGACATCAGAATATCTCATGACAAAGAACCATAAAACTGCGAAATGGTACAGAGATTACATGAGAGAATACATGCAAAAGTATCGAAAAAAGGATCGAAAAAAGGACTGAAAGGAAAGACTCAAGATAACATCTAAGGGAAAGACTCACAATGAGTATAGTGAGTCCAAATCGATAAGATCTAGAGTGCTGAAGCTCTTAAGGAAAAATCAGTATCTTACAGCACGTTATATATGTAAATTTCTCAATTTTCCATGGCCTGAAAAGAAAGGATATGTTGATAATATCCGATCAGACTTTCTAAAGACTCACTATAAAAATGGGCTAGGGCCAAAACGCCCAAATTTTCATAAGCGTCGATGGTATGTGAAGGGAATTCCTAGCCTTGATCTGGATAGGGCTGTTAAGGAAGGTTGGAATCGGACAAAATCTAAGAATCATATGTTGACTTGGAAAGATCCGTTGGGTCGTATGGAGTGGTTTCCTAGTACTGGTAGAGTTAATCTGTATATGCGATCTCTTATCAATAAAAACCCAATTACTCAAGGGCATGTCTATGGATTATTCTGTAGAGGGTTTACTTATACTGATTTAATTAAAGATTCTAAAGATCTTGATCTGATTCTTTCTAGAATTAGGGTTAAAGGTGCACATGCTACTTTTGATACTGGGATAAAGCTTCCTAATAATAGGATTGACTTTTTCAAGGAATCTAATGGATTAGTGATAAAGACAGGTGATAGATCTCACCCAACAGCTATAGAGGTTGAATTTTGCTATCCTGATTGGGCAGAAAGATTAGAGTTCCAGCATGAAAGAATTATTGAATTTTTTAATCCTAGGAAGATTCGCTTGGATAAGAAGATTGGAATTGTATGAGGGTCCCAGCTGCGACCAGGCTTTCTTTTGTTAGGTGTCCTTTTTGTGGTTGTGGTAGGATCTGGAAGGCTGGTTTTCGCAGGGTTGGTGATGGCGACGTACAAAGGTATCAATGTAGGGATTGTGGGCGTCGTTTTAGTGATCCTTCTAGAAGTAGGTTCCATACTATTTTTAATAATTCTTCTAGCGTAGTTGTGAATCGCCAAATAGGCGTTCCTGACCAGGGAATGATAAATTTGGCGCTGAAAAGAGAGCAAAAAAATGGATTAAAAGATAGGTCTGTGGGGACCACAAAACCAACTAGTAAATTCACAGGGGCAATTGTTGACTATTCCTTTTGGCTACTGAAGCAAGGGTATGCAAAAGCTACGATTAAAGGACGAACTAAACTTCTGAAACGATTGGTAAAACTTGGCGCCAACTTATACGATCCTGAATCTATTAAGGAAACGATTGCGAAACAAACATGGAGTAATGGAAGAAAAGAGAACGCAGTCGATGCCTATACAAGTTTTCTTCAGATGCATGGTTCTACATGGAAACCCCCAATTTACAAGAGAATCAGGAAGCTTCCATTTATACCAGAGGAAACTGAAATTGATCAATTAATCGCTGGCAGTAATAAGCGTATGGCTACTTTTCTACAGTTGCTAAAAGAAACTGGAGTGCGATGTGGGGAAGGTTGCAGCTTGAAGTGGACCGATGTAGATTTCAAGAGTAAAGTTGTACGTATTACACCAGAGAAGGGAAGTAATGCTAGAGTTCTAGGAATTTCTAACACTCTTGTTAGTATGTTCAATTATCTTCCAAAACATGCTGAAACAGTATTTGATGCTAATGCTGATGCTATGCGGAAAAGCTACCAACATCAGCGCAGAAGAATTGCTGCAAAGCTGAAAAACTCTAGATTGATGCAAATTAGCTTTCACACCTTTAGACACTGGTTCGCAACTATGGAATATCATAAAACTAAAGATATGATGCATGTAATGCAAAAGCTTGGTCATAGAAGCATAACGAACACTCAAATCTATACGCAGCTAGTAAACTTCACAAACGATGAATTCATCTCAAAAGTCGCTCATTCCGAAGAAGAAATCTGCGAACTAGTAGAAGCTGGATTTGAGTATGTCTGCGATTACAAGAGTAACAAGATTTTCAAAAAACGTAGCTAGAACCGTCTGGGGTTCGTTCAGAACGGGCGGGGTGGGATTCGAACCCACGACCACAGGCTTAGGGGGCCTGTGCCCTATCCTGACTAGGCTACCCGCCCAACAACTCTTCTGCAAGCGTTTCCTCTGTAAAGATACAACCTTATTCAC
>JAEOTU010000087.1 GCA_016839665.1 Candidatus Hodarchaeota archaeon | reverse complement strand
CGTGTGCTACTCAAGATAGAATTTCCTCAATTAGATCGATCTTAGTACTTTATGCGTATTTCGATAATTCTCTATCTAAAAAACCTACCTAATTGAAAAATTCTTCTTAACTTGGCTTATATATGAACTTTGATTTGATCTATACACCAAAATAATCGGTTTTCTTCCAAAGATTAAACCAAAAAAAAATCATAAATAGATTAAACTAGTTCATACAAATATTAAAAGAGGAAAAACTATGTCTTTCATCAATCTTAATGATCTAACGGAGAGAGAAGTCGTTCCTGGATTTAAGGGGAAATTTATTCACTCAGAAAATGTTACGGTTGTCCATTGGTCAATCACCGCTGGATCACAGCTTTCTGAGCACAATCATCCCCATGAACAGGTGACAAATGTTATCGATGGTGAACTGGAGTTAACAGTAGAAGGAGTAACCAAAAGATTAAAGTCAGGAGAAGTCGCTGTTGTCCCGTCAGATGTTAAACACCATGGAACAGCAATAACAGATTGTTACATTCTTGATGTCTTCTACCCTATAAGAGAAGATTATAGAATAGAGTTGAAAGAGTAAACACCATATGAAAATACCGTTTTTAGGAATTGTAATAGTTGATACTTTTTCCATGAAAATTAGTGATTTTACTGCTGGCAAGTCCCACTTCCGAGCTCTGATAATTGATTGGCTAAGAAATGGCCAATTACTTCCTTGACAGATTTACTGATTAGATCTTGACTTAAGGTAAATATTTTGATTCCATACTGTTGCAGGAACAAGAATGGCCGGCCACCAATGCCGCCTACAATACAAGTATCTGCGCCGTTCTGAGCAAATATACTAGGAAGTGCACTACACGAGTGAACACCTTGGGGTTCAACTATGTTGGTCTCTTTGATTTCGTTATTTTCGACAGTAACGAGAGTGACAGTCTCAGATTGACCAAAATGGGGATTGATGTTAGAATCCAACCCTCCAGGGCTGAAAGTAGGGAATGCAATCTTCAATTCTCTGATTTCTCCTATTTTTGCTTGTATTTGCTGGTTTTTTTTCCATTGTTATGTTATTTTCTTAGAGACAGAAAATTCCACTTTAAAAGCGTCCTCTGTGTCTTGCTATTACTTTATCGATCGTTTTCGCCCCTGTATCTGATAAAATTAACAAAGCATCCCGTTGGAGTAACAAATTCTTTTCTAAAAGATCGTTGATCTGATACTGAAGCCCTTCTTCATTAAACGAGTAATTAACTGTAAAACTACCCCCCTGTCCATCATAAAGTGTTAAAGGGCTAAAGAAGTGGTTGAAAGTTGATTCTAAATCGCTGAGACTATTTATTCCATTATGAATTTGATAAAGGATCCAATTTGCAAGCATTCTATCTCGGAATTTGTTATAAGCTTTCCAAACACCTAGTTTATACTTGTCGAAGTCAATTTTTTCCCCTTGACTCACGCTTCGTAAGTCTTGAAGTATTTCATATGCACTCTTTAAGATTATGAATCCAATGAAACAACCGACTAGACCATCGACAAAGTAAAGCTGAAAATAACCTGCACTTATAGCTACAAGCACTAAAAAAGCATTCAATACATGGTTTTTACTGTCCGCAGATTGAGCTAGAATTGCTAGGCTTTGGTTGATATACCCACTATATCGCTGATAGAGATAAAGTAATATACAGAGAATAATAGAAATTACAGCAATTATTATTGCAATAATTTCTTCTTCTAGAGCAACAGGACGTAGAATACGATCGATACTAGAGTATAAGACACTCATCCCTGTTACAAACATAAGGATGATTAACACATAAGTTGCTTGGGTCTCTTTTTTGATTTTCATAGAAAAGCCTACAATTATTGAGGATACACCGTCAATTACTGAATCTAAACCATCTCCCAGAAGACTAATACTTCCCGTCAATACGAATCCTATTAATTTAAGTGATCCTAAAAATAAGTGTAGAATTAGTGATAAAATGGGGGAAATGGCTGGTTTAGCCAAGGAGAATATGATTCTTAAGAACTGAATCATTCTCTGTGATGCAGCACTTGCAGGTTGTTTTCCTTTCTTGGTTAAAGAGAAAATTTCTCCTTCTCTCTGAATATAACCTTTCTTTTGAAGATGAGCTAAACCAATTTCATTCCACCATATATGAGTGGGATCTCTAGATTCTTCAAGAAACATGGGTGCTCCAAATAGCATTGCGATCCTGCTATCTATCTCTAAAATTTCTTGATAGCTATAAGGCCTCTCATTCAGAAACATCAGAACATGTCTGGTATAACGCTCAAGATTTATTTTAATAGCTTCTCCCATAATCACTATACCATAAGTGGTAGTAATTAGTCCTTCAACAAACGCTATTCCAAAGAATTCAGCAACGATCGGGAATAAAACCAAGGCAGGAAGAAACCAATCACCCTTGATTTTTTTTGCATATACTTTTATTTTGAGTTCGTCGTTAACTGAACCTCCAGACCATAGATAAAAGAATAATATCAAACCAATAACTATTGCGACTTCAACAACAAAAAATGAGATTTCTGTATTTGTACTTTGAACTGGGTTTAGAGTTCGGTGAATCCCGATCAGAAAGAACATTATTCCTGTAAGAACATAGATCACCTGAATTAATCGGATTATAATTGTATCATATTTAATTCTGAAAGCCACACTTAGTAAAATTATTGTTAATACTCCAAATACAGAGCTAAAACCATCTGTTAGGAAAATTAAATTACCTGTGTGTATATATCCGATTACTTTAAGCAACCATAGGCCTAAATACCCTAAAACAAAAACTAAAAAAGAAATCTTGGGATTGGTAATAGCTTGTACCCAAGCGGTGTAATGGCGTTTTCTCTCTTGTGATTGATTGCTTTTTATTTTACCTTCTTCGGTTATATAAAAAAATTTATCTCTTTCTTTCACTAAACCGTGTTCTTTGAGATAGACAAGAGCTTTTTCAACTCTAGAAGGAATATCATGGGAGTGTCTCCGTCTTCTTGTTTTTGACACGTAATCAGTTATACTCTCAAGATCATTTGGTTTTTGGTTCAAAAATTCCAAAATTAGCGTTTTGACCTGTTTAGATTTATATCTTGAAGGCTTCAGCCACAAATCATCGCGTATCCTTTTCACGGCCTTCATTCCCATGTCTCGAGACAGGTCATAAAAATGCGAGCTTCTTGTTTAAAAATAATTATATTGGCAGAAAAGAAAGGATTGACATTTTCCTTCTCTAAAAAATCAAACAATTAAAGTGTTGGATTCCGATATCCTTTGGTATATATACTCTATAACTCAGATGTATAATCAAAATAATGAATCAAAGTAGAACTAACATTTGGTAAGTAATTTGACAAGATGTCATCATTGCAAACAGGAAATAGATGGGAGAGAGTTTACACGTTCGATTTTTATTCCGCCAGCTATTGTAATACCACAAACATATTGCAAAGACTGTTTTGTTCTAGTGAGGCAAAGAGAAAGAGAATTATGCCCATTAACACTGGTAGTGTTTTTGGGTATATTCATTCCCATAATTATAATCCTTCTATTGTAAGAAAAAAAAGAAGATTTCTTGATAAGCGGAAACCGACGGTAAAACAAAACTTTTTTATCTAGAAAGATATGGCAAATTTCCCAATTGCCGTCTAATTATCATCCGAAGCTAATGAGGATACAATCATGATAAAGACTCAAGACTCTAAGATTACCTGCACATGGGACCAAGAAGCTGATTGTATGAATTGTACCATACAGGGAGAATTAGATTGTAAATGGAATCGTTCGTTACTAATACGATTTTATAAAGGAGGTTCCCTTGCAATGATATCAGGAGGAATGGGTCTTCTATTAGTCGGACTGTTAGTAAGCTGGTTACCAATAATTATTTATGCCGTTTTCTGGATTTTTTTCTTTGGATTTTTTGAAATCCGTGTTCTCTGCAGTCATTGTCCATATTATGCTGAAGAAGGAAGGACTCTCCATTGCTTAGCGAACCACGGTACAATAAAATTATGGAATTACCATCCAGAACCTATGAATAGATGGGAAAAATTAGGGTTTCTTGGTGGCGCACTATTCTTTGTTGCATTTCCAGTAATAGCAGAGCTTTGGGGACTTTATCACTTATGGATAGACGAACCGGAGATTAACTTCATTATTCTTGTTTTAGGGGCCTTAATTGTACTTAGTACATTAGGAGGAGGTTTATTCTTTATTTTTCTTCATAAGAAAATTTGTCCTACATGTGTGAACTTCTCCTGTCCGTTAAACTCTGTACCCAAAAACCTTGTTGATGCCTATCTCAAGAAGAATCCAATCATGCGTGAAGCGTGGGAGAAAGCTGGTTATCAGGTTGACTAATTGGTCTCTTTGGAGTTGAGAATTATGTCATCAAGTCATCAAGATACTGTTGTTTTATTCACATGGGACGTTAATGACCGTCTTAAAACCTATCTCCAAGAACATTTAGATCATGCTCCCAAACTTGACTTAATATTTCCTGAAGAGGTATCTGAGGAAATTCTTCTAGAGTTAGCTCCGAAGGCAAATATTATGGTTGGCTGGAGGGTACCTGATCAGATAAAGCTAGCTGCCACAAAAATGCAACTTTATATTAATCCTGGAGTAGGTATCAAACATCACATCGATTTCTTTAGAGAACTTAATCAATCCCGTGAAGTCATTCTCATAAACGGACACGGAAATAGTTATTTCACGGCTCAACATGTTGTTGCGATGCTTCTTGCCTTAATGAATAGAATTATCCCTCACCACAACTGGATGAAATCAGGAAAGTGGCGGAGAGGCGATGCAGATGCAATGTCATTTCCCCTTAGATACAGAAAAATCGGTTTATTAGGTTATGGAGCTATTAATAAAAAGGTGCATCGGTTTCTTCAAGGTTTTAACATTGAATTCTCTATATTACGTCGTAATTGGTCTAAGAACGAAGAGGAAATGCCAACATCCACAAAAAAGTATTTCCCCAACAATCTACTAGAGTTTTTAGATGAGATAGACATCTTGATTATAGCTGTCCCTGAAACAACCAAAACTATTGGAATGATCAAAAAAGAAGAATTAAAAAGCTTAGGAACCGACGGATTATTAGTCAACGTGAGTCGAGGTTCTGTTGTAGATGAAAAGAGTCTGTTTCAGGCGTTGCAAAAGAAAGAAATAGCAGGAGCGGCGATTGATGTTTGGTATAACTATAACCCAGACCCCGATGATCAAGGACGAAAATACCCCTTTACTCTTCCCTTTCATACTCTAGATAATGTTGTTCTGTCTCCACACCGTGCTGCTTCTCCCTTTAATGATCTAGAAAGATGGAATGAAGTAATTGAAAACATTCTGCGATTTAATCGGGGTGAAAGTACCTTCCTCAATGTAGTGGATTTAGAACATGAATATTGATACAAATCCTATAGAAAAATAGAATTCAGAACCTTAAATTTCTTTATACCAAGAGTCCTCTGCCAATTTTTCAGTAAAACCAACCGAATCATATAATCGGTTGGCAGCAGGTGTGTTAGCGGCCCCACCAATATAGAAAAAGGTAGGATTATACTTCATAGCGCGTCTAAGACCCTCAGAAATTAATCCTTTTGCCAGACCTAATTTTCTATATTTGGGATGAGTTCCCATTGGTTCGAGGTTGGTTATTTTACTATTAGGATCCATTCTAAAAGTGCAAAAAGAAGCAATTGAACCATCTGGGGCAATAGCAACTAGATCGAGATCCTGATTATAGAAAGAACAGCGAGCTAGCCCCTCCAAGACCTTTGCGTTAAACCACTCACCGTGACCGAAAATCAATCTGATTAATCCTGCAAGTTGGTCATAATCTGATTTTCCTTTAATCGTTCTAATTTCAAAGCCTTCTGGGCAAGAAAAGTCTGGAATGGGTGAATTTACAGGACGTAGTCTGAGATAGGTAGCTACTTCTCCTTTAACATAACCAAGCTCGGTTAAAACCTTTTCTCGAGCAGAATTTCCCTCAATTGTATGAATAGTTAACTGTTCTTTTTTGTTTGAGGCTTTCTTCTTCCTTAAACAGTGCTGTTCAATCCAAATTAGTATTTCTCGTTCGATAAAACTATACACAGGATCAATTTGGATATAGTAATCAGTAAATGATTCTGGATTAGCTACAGCTACAATTCTTTTCTTTGAGGGTGTGATGGAATCGTTATATTCTTCCCAGATTCTAATATCATCTACCCAGTTATCATGATTATTTTCAAAGCGATCTGGAAACCAATTATTATAGGAATCGTTTTTCTTAAAAGTTTCATATAAAAATATCATAATAGATGTAAAATCTTCATCAATATTGTAACCACGAGAAATTGTCTTCATTTAAATAACCAGAAATTCGATTTTAATACCGGTTAAATGAAAAACGTAAAAAAGTATTCCCATATTATAAATTGTAATCTTCATTCGTTGAATATTAACGGAGTGGTTATTCTTTGAGAGTTGCAGTTATTGGTATAGGTGCAGTTGGCGGTCCAATCGCAGCAAATTTAGCAAAAAATGAAGTAGATGTTACAGTGGTTACCAAGATCTGGCTGAGATAGATACAAAGCAAAGAGACAGAGGCAATGACAACTCAAATACCTATAAAGATAAGTGTAATAAGTAATCCAGATAAAATTGCACGTAATCTTCTTCAGAATTATACGGGGGATGAGCCAAAGGGTGAGTTACTTGAGCCAGGTTATTATAATTATGTGAAAGACATCGAAGCGACTGATTTCCTCATTACTCTTTATTTAAGCCACCTTTTCAGCCAACACTCTGATGTAAAGTCGAGAATGAAATATTATCGCGGGGCAATAGGAGTAATCTTCATTTTTGATATGATATACGACTCATCCTATCTGGCATCAAAAAAACTTTATTATGAAATTCATCAGAATGAAGCCTTTTCTGAATATCAAATGATTTTTCTTGAACTTTTTGAGAAAAATAGAGATTATAATAGCTCAAAAATTCAGAATTTCAGTAAAAAAGAGAAAATCAATTATTATCAAATCCATAAAGATGATTTGCAATCATTTGATAGGATTATTAGATCAATTGTCTCTAATTCTTCATATTTCCAAGCAATGACCCAGGGTTCATGTGATCTATCTCTTGGTTAACAATTCAAACAAGAAAGTTATTTCACCTTATTTTGAGAAGTTCATCAGTAAAATCTGGATAATAAACCATACTACCTCCAACCAAATGAGACAATGATTGAATATTCGGGCCTTTGCAACTTACATCTGAAGAGCGGAACTATATACTTCCACATCTCGTTCTGCAAATTCATCAGTTTCCATTAAAAGCTGGTTTAAATGCTCTAGATCCATGACCATCAGATCTAGCATGGTTAGACGAGCGATAATTGAATAAAATTCGTGTTCTCGGGGATCGTTGTTAGATTTGAGGTTCATTTCCCAATAGTTACGCTTTGCTTTGTATTTTCCTATTAAATCTAGTAATTCCATAAGAACTCTTGAAACTTTCTCTTCAATGTGCTTTGGATTATCAAATTTAGGCATACAAGTTAAAGCATTTTCTTTTTTTGGGTTTTTAATCACTTCTTTTCTACCCTTATTGTTCTCTAAGTAGAAGTTAGGTGCACCTACTTAAAAACCTGATGGTAACAATTTTCAGCAATGCTTTTTTATCTTGTATTCTCCAGTATAACGAAATAAATCAAGGGGCGAAAGGCCATAAGTTAAGGATACTTAAAGATTGCAAATTAAAGATATCCACAATGTAAGTTGATCTATCCCCCCTGTGCTTTGAAGAATAAGAATTCTCAGATTTCAAACGTTAATTCAGTTCCCACATGACAAGTCCTGACTTTCTCATCTCCAAATCTTTCTTTCAAAATTTTGGTGACTGGAGTTTTCTTTACAAAAGGTATAGGAATATGATCTGTACAATGATTCAAATAAAGGTTTGGAAGTCCATATTCCTTTTCTAAGACATCTGCTACGTGTTCTACTTCTGATTTGGAAAATCTAACCATATGCGTTCCCCCAATTATCGCTTTAAACGGTTTATCGTTCATCTTCTTTACATGTTCTAAGGTATTTAACAGTCCTGCATGACAACACCCTGTTATTAGAACTAGACCTTCTTTAGTGTCTAACACCACAGATTGGTCATCTAATACGGGATCGACTTCCAAGTTCTCACCAGACTGATGGAACGCATTAGGTTCTCTTCCATCACGATGTGGACGGGTTGAAATTTCCCCTGTTGAGGTTAATCCTTTAGCTAATTCAACTGGTTCGTTTGTAAGTTGTAGATCGATCTTTTTTTGTTGTTCCTCCGACAATTCTGGAAATCCAATGTTCTTTTTTACCAAAGCAATCTTAATCAGCTTTTTTTCAGTTAACGACGGATGTCCATATACTGGTATTGGATTATTTGGGTCTATAGAGTCTAACAATCCAGGTAATCCAAGAGTATGGTCATAATGACCGTGAGATAAGATGATTTTATTAATATCATTCGGGTTTATACCTAATTCATTCATATTATGTAATAGAATTTCCGATTTAGCTCCAGTATCAAAAAGAATATTCTCATCACCTATGGAAATATAAAACGACTGACCATGATCTCCCTTCAGATTATCATTGT
>JAEOTU010000086.1 GCA_016839665.1 Candidatus Hodarchaeota archaeon | reverse complement strand
TAGATTGAGCTAATGGGTTAGTTGGAGGTGTTGTAGTTGGTTTAGAAATTGATGGAAATGATATCTTAGGAATAGTGGGAGGTGAAATTGTTTCCTTGAGAGGGCTTGGAGTAGGTGATGGTTGGCTCGCTTTTGGCTCCGTTGGAGTATCAGGGAACGAGAAACTTATTTTAGGAGTGGTTACAGAAGGCTCGGTTGGAATTGCTTGGAGAGGCGGTTCAATTTTAGGTGTGATTTCTGGTTCAACTGTCGGAGGAGTGATAGAAGGAATTTCAGGAGTAATAGGTTTTGGAACAGGAATTTCTTCAGAAACCCTGGCTGGGGTTGGTTCGGTTTTCGGAAGTGGTTTCTTTGCCAATGTTGTTGGTGTATCGGCACCGAATGTCACTTTTAATGAGGGGGTCGGAGGAATTTCCAAATTACGAATAGTATCAAGCTCAAATTCACGAGTGATTTTTTCTAACGTAGTAGAAGTGATATATCCTTCGAGTAAGCTTTCTTTCAACATTCGTTCAAAACGAAGGATTGCTGCTTGAAATGCATACGATACATGAGCATATTCTTCTAATGGAAGTCCTTTTAATTTTAAGGAGGTCTCAAATTTGAAAGTTTCTGTCTTCTTTTGAGCCTTCCTTTTGAAAAGTTTTACCACCGGAGATGTCCGTCCAGTCTTTTGTTTCATTTTTACTGGGAGTCTAATATTATTTTCTTCATTATGTTTTAAAAACTCATCCGAACAAACTAATAGTTATAATTCGTAAAATCTATTTATATAATATTTTGTATTTTTACATTAACATATTTGAACGTTCTCAATACGAAAGACTGAATATTGACGACAAAATTATCGATTCATCGATCAGAGGTTTTTTCTTCAGAATCATATTTGTTACAATCTCTAGACTTCAGTAGATTGGTTGTAATAATATACTCATCACTTAAGGATTTGGGAATCTATCAACGATTTAAAACTGAATGTTGTAGGTTCTGGAAAGTATTATTATCCCATGATGAAACTTTACATAATTTCACACTTATGGAGGATCTATAAAACCTCTTTTAGAGTAATAAATGTCCTTAAGAACAAATTTATTTTGAAGAAAAAATCTTAATTCCATTCTTAGAGGGGACTAATAATGTTCTTAACCATTATTCAACTCTCTTAAATCCGTTCAAAATAAACTTTTGACATTGGGATGTAGCAACAGTGGAAAATGCAAGAGTCATTCTAGTTGGTGTGGGAAATGCCGCTTCTGCACTTGTACAATCTTTAGAATATTATTCTAAACATGAAACTACTGGGTTAAAATACGAAACAATAGGGGGATTACGAATTTCCGATATTGAAATTGCAGCAGCATTCGATGTTGTTGAAGGAAAAATAGGAAAAGACATATCTGAAGCTATTTTTGCAGAACCAAATGTTGCCCCACGTCTTGTAGATTTTACCTCCCCCATTGGCGTTGAAGTAAAAAAAGGGCCAACTCTTGATGGGATTTCTCCTTTATTAGCTGAAACAATACAAATCAGCTCGTCTCCAGATATTAATCTAGTGAAAGAAATGAAAGAAGCGAATGCTGACATGGTTATTTCCCTCCTTCCTTCTGGAGCGAAAGAGGCTACTTATGCGTATGCCAATGCTGCAATTGAGGCAGAATTAGCATTCATTGAAGCAGCTCCCACTCGTATATGTTCAGATGATAAATGGGTTAGAAAATATAAAAAAGCGAATCTTCCTGTTGTTGGAGACGATTTACAATCTCAACTTGGAGGTACGAGAATCCACAAGGGGATATTGGAAATGTTAGATTCTTTTGGAGCACGGGTTCGTAATACATACCAATTAGACGTTTCTGGTGGCAGTGAGGGAATGAACACACTCCATACTGACCGTCGCTTTGAGAAGCGGCAAATCAAGACAGATAGTATCAAGCGAACTCTCCCATATCTTAGTGATTATGATATTGCCTCAGGGACAACCGATTATTTGGACTTCTTAGGGAACGAACGGACTGGCTATTTCTGGATCTATGGGAAATATTTCTTGGATTCCACTTTTAGAATTGATGTCACTATTAAAACGATGGATGGCCCGAATGCTGCAGGAACGCTAGTTCATGTAATCCGTGCAACGAAACTAGCACTGAGCCGTGGAATGGATGGACCATTGATCTCTGTGTCAGCCTTTGGATTTAAATATCCCCCTGTCTATATTAATGAACGGGATGCTGTGAAAAGGTTTGAAGAATTCATCATAGGAGACCGGGCGGATTAAAACAAACAGTGATGCTTTTATATGATGATCATATATTTTTAAATGAAAGGGAAAGAGAATAATGTAAAAAGGATGTAATAAATGAAGCGTGTTCGGATTATTGTTACTGGACGTGTCCAAGGCGTCTTTTTCAGGGTTTATACACGAAACTTTGCTAGGGATCTCTCCATTGGAGGATATGTAAGAAACTTACGTAATGGGCGAGTCGAAATAGTAGCAGAAGGATCGGAAAATTCATTGAAATTGCTTGCAGCTTGGGCAAAGAACAAAGGGTCTCCGTACTCAAAGATCCATTCTACTAAGGAAGAATGGGAAGATATAGAGAAACCTCAATATTCGTGCTTTCAAATCACCTACTGATCATAGAAAATAGATCATTTTACAGTTAATCTAGTGCAGAAAGCTCGATCTTTTCAATGTTTATGATTAGTCAAAATTTTTAGGATATCAGAAAAGTAATCCCAATTTTTTCCCAGCTTGATTCTCCACCATCATTATTTTCTTTGAAATACTCAATCTTCAATTCAGTCCGTCTTCTACCGAATTTGTTACACGAATTAGAAAAATTAATACTCATTTGATGCCAATTTTAAACGGATATGTATAAAAATAAGCTTTCTGATAATTGCTTGAAAACAAATGTCAACATCAGAGAGTTCTGATCATGAAACTAAGATAATTTGCGACGGACCATGTGAAAAATGTCGCCATCAAAGAGAAAAAGATGTCAATACTCACGGACAGGACATCCTCTATTACTGTCGCAATTGTCAACTAAAATATCTATGTGATGATGTTCTCCAAAAAGTTCGGGGAAGTTCAGATTACATTTGCCCGTCGTGTGGATCGTCTCTGACTGAAATGACTCTCGAAAGAGCTCAACAGTTAGGATTAGCCTTTGGCTTTTATGTGGTTCGCACACAACGAACTAAACGGCCTGTAGAAGAAATACGAAGAGCTTGGTTTTATTATCCTGGAAGAGAAGTATTGCGAAAAGACTTTGTGACAGATCTGATCGAGTATGAGGGATTAGAGGTTCCCCAATTAGTTGATATCCTACATCATTCTGATCTTCAATATCGTCCCGAGGAGAATATTGAGAAGAAACGATTACTTTGGGATGTATTTGGAAAACAACCTGGTATTATTCGGTCTATTCATAACTCGTTAATCACTCGTTCTGAGAACCGTAAAGTAGATTTGATTATACGTGCATTAACGGATTATAAGGCACTTGGATGTTCCTATCTAAGTTCAATTATCCCTGATTATCTCTCTGGATCTGTGGATTTAATTGGAATCGATGAAGAAACCGGAGGGATCGCGTGGATTGTGGTTCAGGAGGATAGAATTGATGAAAATGTAATCAACTCCATCTTAAACGAAATCCTCAGTGTACCACCCTTAGAGTTCATGGGGGTAGAGCGAATATTACTTCTTACTCGGAAATGGATATGGATGGGAGCGGAGATCGCTCGAAGACAAGGGCGAATAAACACACGGTGGAAACAATTGAACATAGAATTATGGGAAGAGGATCCCCTATCTCAACATCGAAGGATTTGAACAAAAATTTAATTTTATGTCCTAAGATTTTTGAATTGTGAGTCATTAACCTTTTTTTTTCTTTCTCTATTGGATTAGGGGTAGAAAAAACATCGTCTTACGGGAAAAATATTACAGATTACGAGTTATTTTTGAACAAGAGTCTAGAATAGTTGAAATATTTTTTTGAAAAACTTTATTAGGAAGAACCTTGGAAAACTTTCTGAAAGAAACCCTTATACTCCTCTATTGAGGGGAGTGAAATATTTCTTTGAAAAAACTAAAGATAACATTTAATAATCATAATAATACATCTCAAATAACAAGTCATTGATTGATTTATACGCACGTAAAATAGCATTAATCGAAGAAAAAATCAAATAGAGGTTCGAAGAGAAATGAGTTTTTTAATGAAGATTGTTCTCGCTGGTGATGGAGCAGTTGGAAAGACTGCGCTACGTGAACGCTACCTCGGAAAAGGATTTAGTAGTAATTATATGATGACAATAGGAGCCGACTTTGCTTTGAAAGAAGCGACGATTCGGGAAAAGAATATAAAATTCCAAATATGGGACTTGGCGGGCCAACCACGCTTTGGGACAGTCAGAAGTGTCTACTATTATGGCTGTTTAGGTGCTCTCCTTCTCTTTGATGTCACTCGACCTGATACGTTCGTAAATCTCGAGTCATGGTTAGAGGAAATCTTTAAACACAACGGAAAAGGCATGATTCCAATAGTCCTCCTTGGAAACAAAGTGGATTTAAGAGAACAGTTCCCCAACCACATCACGGATGGTCAAGCAGAGGAATTCGCTGAAAACCTTTCCAAGAAAACAATGGAATCTGGTTTTCCAGTGAGGTATATGCCAACCAGTGCGAAAACAGGATTGAACGTTTCGTCGGCATTTGATATGCTTGGAAGCGTCTATCTGGACTACGTTGAAGCTCAACAGGCAAAGTAAGATAACTCATCAAATTTCAACCTCTTTTTTCGACCAATAGATTCACTATATTGTCGTTTTTGTGTTTCTGCGACCACAAAGCCACCTCCCTTGATGTTAGGTCATCCTTTTAGGAAGAAAAAAGTGGGAGTGGTGATAAACTGAATTGTCTCTATAATTTGATTTCATCAATTGAAGTGATGATATGAGCTCCCAACAGGCTGGGGATCGTTGTTTGTCCCATTAACATTAGAATATATCGGCTTTTTGTGTAGCTTGCGTATCCCTTTGTAAGAAAAGAAATTGTATCAAGTTCGGCTTCATCCATTGCAAACCAAATCGCTATTCGCGTTTTTTTGAAAAATCCCCCTTTTTCTGCCATTACATCGACTGGACTTGCCTCTGTCTCAACCGCACGAACATTTTCTTTCACTTTGTATCCATTTTCTTTAAATCGTTTGTACAGCTCCCTTTTCAGAATAGAAGATTTAATTTCTCCAGCATTTCGTAAGTACTTTTCACTTTCAAATTGCTGTCCTAAACGGTTAAAGGCTCCTGATAGTTTTCGGTAAACACGAAAGAGATTATCATGAGGGGGAGTTTCTGATAACGATTCCAAGGTTTGTAATTGAGTCATTGCCATTAATAAATGGCTTAATGCCTCCTGATCTTTCTGTTGGAGTATTCTCGTATCACCCAGACTCTCCTGGATCTCACCTTCTAATAGCAGTCTTTCTTCTTGGCCTAATGCGTCAGGAGGTTGTGATTGAAGAAAATTAAAAGCATTATTGAGAAGTTCTGAAGCCTGTTCGGCTTTTTTTTCCACAATAAGGGTTTTAGCTTCCTTTAATGATTGCTGCAGATCCATAATCTTATCCTTCAGTCTTCGTTATAACCATAAATAGTTTCAGAAAGTGATTGTTGAATATGTTATAGTATTTTCTCTATGATTTATATTCTTCTCATTTTACTTCCTAATATCTTTTTTTCCTAAGGTTTTTCGCAATGAATTCTAGGGTATTTCATTGGTTTTCGGTGAAACCAATTTGAAATATTTAGTCACTTGTTGACGTGGAGTTATTATATATTCTTCAGTCCAAAAAACCCGAAGTTGTCAATTTGCCTCATTTCTCATTATCAATTCAAAAAAGATATTATCAGTGGCCAACGATTCTAGAAATTTGGGTTAAATAGGCTTCAACGCTAAGTTTCGGTTTTAAAGAGACCATTAAAATACGATCCGCGTCTAAAGAATAGAGTAAAACAATGTTATCCTTACCAGTTATTGCTATACTTTGACATTCATTACCAATAACTCGTGTTGGTAAGCTGAGAGCAGAAGAAACTGCTGCTAATTGTGCGGAATCAATATCCCAACTTGACAACAGATCGCTAAGTGGAATTCCTGCACAGGAAAGCAATAAGATCGCAGTGGCTTCAGGTATGGCTCTCTGAAGTTTTTCAATTAAACTGTCTTCAATTTCTAATGTCTTAACTATTGCATCAATTTTGGCTGTGGCGTCCCGTAAGAATTTAATGAGAGCATCAACAGAAGGTCGGTTTTCAAAAGAAGATTTTGGAATAGAAACCGTCGTGATTAAAACAGTATCAGCTGATTTTGTTGCAATAATTATCGAACGTTCCTGAAAAACAATATACTCATAGACTTTGTCTTCTAAATTTGCTTCCAAAAAACCTTGCGAAATCGCCAGCGCGCTAGAAATAGCTGCTGGAATGACGAACAATTCTTCACCAATCCCCTCTTGTCCCTTGGTTTTTCCATATATGGGTGAACCGTCAATAGTTGAGACAATACATTGTTGTATGTTTGGTTCTGCAAACAATTCTAAAACAATTTCTTCAATTTCTGGTATGGATCTCATTATTCTCATCCTTTTTCTAGATTTAGCAAGATTTGAATTAATACTTATTCTCCATATTAATAAACTTAAAAAGATGTTCGTAAATACGAGAATAACCTGACTCTCTTAAACCCGAGAAAAGCAAGCTCAATGAGGAATAATAAGGCGTCTTTGACCAATTAACTATTGAATGTTTGTTAATGGTAATTTAATGCCAGATATTAGAAAAAGACAATGTTTGGAAGTAGCTAAAAAGACAGCGATAATGGAAGATCAAGCAAGAGCTTTTTCTTCGTCTTTTGGGATAGATCCACCATATAATGACCCTGAATAAGCTCCTTTTTTATAAATGTTGAGAGCTTTATCAGTCTTTTCAACACATTTCATTACATCAGTTTCCATTTCAAGCATAGCTCGGATCGCATCCACATTTTCTGGAATAGGAATGGATTCCATGTGGACATCATAAATAAGATACAAATTACTCCGCCCATCCATGCTGAGGGTCTCTTCCCATATGAATACCTCTGGTCTATCGTATCGTGGCCGCCCTAAATCGCGGAAATACTCAACTAATTGCGCAGAATCATAAAGACCCTGTTTTCCTGGCTCAATTAGTATTCGGGGAGTCCGTCTAAATAATTCAACAACTTCCCCCTTTGTCGGAGTCGTGTCTAATGTTACCTTTAACATGTGGACATGCGAAAGCGTCCAACTTCCTGCGATTGCTAAGGAATAAACCTTATCTTTGAGCTGAGGCATAACCGTCAATAAGTCTGGGCCATGGTGACTAACTCCAAGAACTGGAGCAATAGCGTTAATTGGTCCACGATTAGTTCGTGCCGGATCACTTGCTCTTCTAGCTAGAGCAACAAAAACATCTGAAACACCATATTCTTGAACAACAGTAGCTACAATTCTAGTCAAGGCTGTTGTATTACAAGACACTAATCGTGTCATATCAACGCCTAAATGGCTCGCATAATTACCAAAAGTACTGAAACTGCGGTTGGTAAGACCATGTTTTTCACCACCCTGTACGATTACTTTGATATTCCCAACACGATAAAGAGGTAAATTCTGCCGAGGCACACCTGTGGGGGTACAATCAACAACTAAATCTACTTCCTTTATCATGTCTTCCAAGTAACCTACTATTTCATAACCCGCTTCCCGCATTCCAGGTTCGAAATCTGGAACACTGCAATAAATAGGATAATTACGTTCCTGAGCGATACGTAATCGAACATCGGAAATAATATCAGCTATACCCACTAATTGCATATCTGATTGTGCTGCTACGGCATCTGCCACACGCTTTCCGATGATTCCGTATCCCACCACACCTACTTTAGCCTTTGTTTTCGCCATTTTATTTTTCCTCCTTTAACAAATCATTGAGGATTTTTCGACCTGTTTTTGTTAAATAAAACATTCTTACGACGGATTGGCCAGCGATTTCAATATTAGTTTGACCTAGGTAATCAAGAGCTTTTCTAACAATTGCCACGTCATGGGCAACCATTCCTTTAGCTTCTAGCCACCCCAGTGATAATAACACTTTCTCTAGTGTCATTTCTGTCTTTTCAATAATCTTTTTGTATGGTACCCCCCGAACCCCCGCCACAGAATGATGACCTTTGTAAAATTCTTCTGGAGTATGTAGCGCACGTATAACATTTAGTTGATCTTGATTCAAATCTTTAATACTTGTCATACAATTAACCTCATTCCAATTCTTTAGAAAATCTCTCTTTAATATAAATAAAACCTTGTTTTTCTCAAAAATATTTATTCGTAAACATATACAAAAATGTTGGCACATGTGTCAAACATGGGTTTTTTCAAGGAGGTTCATAAAAAAAAGGATTCGAAAAGAAAATGTTGAAGATAAGATGGTAAAGGAATTACCATTCAGAAATAAATCTTCAGGCAAAATTATGTCTACTAATTGTCACTTTTCTGAATAGCCTTTCCCTTTGTTGTTAAAGAAAACATACGAACTATTTTTTGTCCAGCTATCTCGACGTTAGATCTGCCATTATACTCAACTATTTGGCGTTGAACTGCACACTCGTGTTGTACTAGTTCATTGGCTTCTAAATACCCAAGAGAAAGTAATATCTTTTCCGTGGATAACCCCGTAGCTTTCATTATTTCTTTATATGGGAGTCCTTTAATTCCACTCTCTTCTACATTGATAATATAGTGAGAGGGGTTTTTTAGAACTTTGATTATACGGTTTTGGTCGTCACTTAGCTCGTACACTCTTTTTCCACCAAACAAATTGAGATAAAGAAGTATATATGATTAATTTAAAGGTATTTCACCAAAGATTATAAAATATTCGAATTACCCCTATGATAAACCCATGTTCCATCGTCCTCAAATGATTGACTAAATTCTAACCCCTCTCAATCATAGGGGTAAATAATAATATTATTAGGAAATCTCCCAAAAATAACTTAAAAAGACTTTTATTAATAGAACGCTTAAATTTCTATACCGATATCTTTCATTCGTATTGCTGTTTCCTCTGGTAAGATATGAGACAATCTATGATCATCAAGGATTTCAGCACCTCCAACCTGCTGAACTGGAATGATATCGATCAGCATATGGATCGGGGGTGAATATCCAAAGTGTTTCTGACGAAAGAGAATATTTCTGTCCGAAATAATGTGAAGCTTCCTTCCAACCTGCTGAATGAATTGACTTAGAATATGATTTGCATGTTTTAAGGCCTTTGCTAATGATGTAATTTCTGAGGAATTTAACTCCCAAAGAGAGGAAACATGACGTTTAGGTAGCAATCGAATGTGGCCGTCTCTTTCAGGAGCATATGCAGTAAAAACAATCCAATAATCATCCTCCCAAATAGTTCTTTCACTTATATGTAATTGTTGTCCGAGAAAATCGTTATTCGACCCTTTTATATATTCGCATCCGATACAATATGAGTTTTTTCCATTTAGATGCTTATTTTTCTCAAAAGATCGAAAAAAGCTATAACTCTTCCATCCATAACCCTGATCAGTGTATAATAAAGTTTGGCTGTGTAAGTGAGGGATACTTGAACCTGCATTTGGGCCGATATTATAAAAATGAAATACAGTGGTAGTATTATATTTTGTAGAGAGCACTTTTTGGCTTTCATTGATCGATAAAACTATGTTCTTCAAATAGAGAACCATTTCCTCTGTGGGAACCTCTTCCATGGTATGATAATGTTTGGAAAAAATATGGAGTAGAGGGATTCCCTGTGATATTTTTTTGTTAATGTGATTGGAGTTTTGTTCGGAGAGCAAAATACGGGTCATCGGGGTATATAGGTTTATGGAAGTAAATACTGCTGTGTTACTAAGCTTCTCGAAAGCTGCCTCTGTACAAAGCGGATCATTGACCAAAACCAAATCTCGTGCAACAATAATCGAAGGGAGTTTTCCTGTAATTAGGCGACAAAAAGAGTCTTCTTGCTCTTCCAAATGATAGATTACAGGTTGGGTATCGGAAACATAATATTCATCAGGTCTGTCAGCTCGTAATGTGCTAATATAAGAGTGGTGACCTATTTTCACTTCACTTTCGTCAATAAGAATGCGAAAAGGATCCCATCGAACTTCAGGCACTAGCTCTGTGTTTCGATAAATACCCCAATGTCCATCTAAAATACGTGAATCCTTTAGTACAGTCCTCTTGTTTTGTTTCATGAGATGAGACCTTGTCTTTTACAAATGAAAGGTAGCTAAGAGTTTCTCTGCATTTTGTTAAAAAGGTATCAGATTTTATTCCAAAATAGCATAATTGTCCTAAGAAAAAAACGTTATCTTCATACTGATTTCTTATCGGCAATCAATTAAGCATATTAGGGGAGATGGTAGAAATGATAAAATAAGTGTACTAATTTTAAACAATCATCGTTTTATGGACATAAATTGTTCCATTGGCTTGTAAATCATTAAAATAAAATGCATACAGAATGGGTTTTTATAGAATGATGCTGCAGAGACAAATGATTGTGGGAATACGTTTCCAGACTCTTTTGTGTGATTATTCAATACAATTGCATTAATAAAGAGGGTTAAATTCAATTTGGTACTTCTGATGTGAAAAAATGCAAGAAATCCAAAAGATGAGTCGAGGAAAAGTTTTAGCTAGAGCTAAAAAATTGATTTTTTCTACCGCTCTCGCAGATAGTGCCTCGAAGCTCAGTAGGTTGAATTTCCAGTATGGATTGGCTAAGATGCATCTTGTACAGGAACATCTCGGTTTAGATCCGACTACTACGTTTATAGCCGCACCTGATTGTACTATTACTCGAAACTTGCAAAGATGGCGAAATGGAATTGGATATGGAGGAAAAGTGACATGGGGAGATGGAACAGAACCACTAATGTTCGTTGATACGATGCCCAACGCGTGTGGTATGCTTGTAGGCTCACTAGATGAAATCCCTGACCCTATAGAGTTAATTCAAAGAGTACATGATATGAACGCTCATAGTGGTCAAACCCGAATTGAGGGAGTACCTATTCGTTGGAATTTCGGGAGTGGTAATCATTTTATCAATGTATTTGAGGTTTTTCCCAATCCTGCTGTCGCCGATTCAGCTGACCTCCCTCAATATTCATTTATCACTCACTCATCTCCCACTGAATTGAAATCGGATAACAATCCTCGTGAATTAGGACTATATTACCATTTATCAGAGAATTTACAGCAGATGGCTGAAACCCTTGAAACTCCTTTTGGAGACATCCATTATTTGCTTGGAAATGAAGCCTACAAATTTTTAGAATTTTTTCAATGGGCTGATCGAATAGGTGCTGAAAGGCGAATTCTTGCAGGAAAGCTATTATTTGATGATTTTAAAATAATTACAAATAAAACACATCAGGGGATCGTACATATGAACGAGGTGATTTTAGGAACTCACGTTTTTAAGAATAATAACGGAACCGATTTGTTTCCATTGACTTTACGAGCCGATTTACCTTGCTATTTAATGAAAGGGTTCCCTAATTTTACCTCAGAAGCAATCGAGACGCTTAATTTCGCAGAACGCATAAGAACATTCGGGTTAGAAGAGAGGATGAGTAACGCCAATATTCTCCCACATGGAGGGGGATATCAGTTTGATCACATTATCTCGATTCCTGAAATTTTTGAGACAGTAGAAAAAAGACGGTATTTTAGGGTGGATCTTGGGACAGGTATTGGATCAAAAATTTTCGAGACTCCCCGTGAGCTCCAATTTTCATACCGAGGCCGGCAAGTTCTTATTCAGTCTGTTGAACTCGGACTGGGTGAGATTGTTGCTCGAATGGTACCTCGTTTCGCACTGAAAGTATAATTATTTGAAAAAATTCCTGATTTATTTTTTTATAGTTCTGCCAATCTTCTTTCTCTGACCTTTTTCAAGTAGAAATATTCGAAAAAATAACCGTTCGGTGAGTTAAATCGTGTTTAATAATTCCTTTGAAGTATTAACTCGAATTATTTCTAGATATTTCTACTTTATACGAGGAGTTGCAAAATCCTTTAGGTTTCGATTATTCCTATTCATTCTTTTCATATACGTTGCAGGAGCAACACTCGATGTTACAAACACAAACCCTGGCTCAAGATTTATGCTTACAAAAGCAATTGCTAAATATGGCGAATTTGAGATTCATGAAGAAGACAGATATCGTTATAGCTATTTAGATTACTCCTTGGTTAATACTTTTTTAGATGCAAGTTTTGAAGATGAAGTTGGTATTAATTCAGAAAATTGGAAGACATTCAATGCATCTAAGTTAGAAGGGTTTAGTCGGTCTGGGAATCATAGCATACAAATTCAAGCAGATGGAGGATGGATTGAACAGGATATCATCGATGTAGAGGTCTATACGATATATGAATATCTCATTTGTTTTTGGGGTGCTGGATTTGAAAACACAAATTCAAATCTAACAGTCACGGTATATTTTACAGATCAAAGCCTTGTAACACATAGGGTGGCAATCACCACGAATTATTATGTAAAACATCAAATCTCCCTGGTAGATTCTAGGGATAAATCTATTGACAAAATTAGATTCTACAATTCTGATCCAGGTGCTATACAATTAGATGATTTCTCATTAGACAAAATATACTCTGATAAACCTCCTGGATTGTCACTATTGACGGTTCCAATTTATTGGATCGGAGAATTCCTTGCTGTTACCTTATTTGGAATCAATATTGATGATAATTTCATGATTGATGATATTGTCAAATTTCTTATAATAATTTCTGTCCTAATTTTAGGAGCATTCACTGCCATAAAATTCTACGATCTTTTACGCCTCCTAGGAGTCTCCCATTCAAGTGCTAATATGAGTACGCTTGTTTTTGCCTTTGGTAGTTTATTCTACGTTTACATTGGCACTTTTTTCTCGCATGGAATAATCGCTAGTTTCGTACTTCTGGCGCTTTATCATTGCACGAAATTTCGCCAAACAAAAGAAATATCATCATTAATTTGGTCATCTTTTTTTTCTGGTTACGCTGTGGTGTGTGACCTCATTCTACTCTTTTTTATACCATTTTATCTTTGTTACATTCTCATTCCTTTTCCATGGAACATTAAAGACATTATTTCTAACTGGAAACAGTACTTGAAAATATATCTCCCGACTATTGGACTGTATTTCATTCCAATCATAATATGTGGTCTACTTGTTATGTTCTATAACTTTACTTGCTTCGACGATCCGTTTAAATCCCCATATGCTTATGCTCAAGCCCAATTTTTTCGTGATAATCAGCATTTCGCTAACTCTATGTTTGAGGGCTTAGAGGTTTTGATTTTTTCGGGTCAGCATGGACTCATTCATTTTATGCCAATCGTATTCGTGGGTGTTATCGGGCTTATTCCTATGTTCAAAAAAGCTCCTGCTTTGGCAAGCTTGTGTATAACTCTGCCATTGTGGCATATACTTTTGTATAGTAAGTATTTCTTTTCAGCTGGAGGATTAGCTTATGGCCCTCGTCACATTGTATCAATTATTCCAATGGTTGTAATACCCCTGGGATTTTTATTAGATTTGGAGGAAACTGGAAGTCTTGTTCAACGAATGGGGTCTGTTTTAATAAAAAGTCTTTGTGTTTTCCTAGGAATGTTTTCCCTCCTTATTAATATCGCTGGTGCTTGGATTGGAGTTTATCCACTAGGCGGTGAGGGTATGGTAAACCCGATTTGGGGCTCAGATGAACAAGCAGGGCATATCACAGCTTTCTTAAGCTCGTTTCAGTTTTCATTTGATCTTCCAGGACAGGTTCTTCTAGATATTCTTACTGATGGTATCTCTCTAAGTGGGTTGAAGTTTAGTTTCCTTGTAGCAACTTTTCAACTAAAACTATCAGGACCATTTGCTTCGAGCCTTGCTAGAAGTGATACAACAGCTTTCATTGCAACTCTTCTTCTTGCCCTCCTAGTAAACCCCTACTTTTCTCCTCTGGATTGGTGTGCGAAATTATCAAGAAAAGTAAAAGAGTTCTATTCAACTGAAAAAAGATATAATCCATTGGTATTTTATCTTATTCTAGAGGGAACTGCGCTACTAATTTTTATTGTCTGGATTTTTTTTGAGTTTCTACCGTTGTATGGGATAAGAGATTTTATCGCAACCTTGTGGGAAATCTTGAGGAATGGGTTTGATATCATCGATTCAATCCCTATTATCAATATATTGTCAGGTATTCTAGGGTTTATCTCATACTCGATACTAAATCTTATTGTGTTTAGATATGAGGCGTTCTCCGTAAGTAATTGGTTTCTTAACGTTCTCCTTTTTATTAGTGTGACTAGTGTTGCTTGGATACCTTTCAACCAACTAGAAAGAAGAGCAAAAAAAACTCCTGAAGATTTATCAAACAATCCCAGTGCAAATGACAATGAAGAATTAACAAAATCAAGGCTGTTCCAAGGCTACCGTTATGTGGCAATGGTTTTAGCTCTTGCTTACATGAGTATGAGTCTGTATACTATTATCTTTAAGGGATCTGCCATATCCTTCTATTCAAATATAGCAGATATTCTCTATTTCTCGATATTCTTCTTAACATTAATCATTGCTAGAATCCCTTTTACGTATAGGAATTCAATTGTCAAAGATGGCTCCACATACCATAGTGATGTAAAATTATCTCACGAAGATCAGAATTCTGCCTTTGAGTCTGGAAGTTATTCAGTTGTATCATTATTAATATTAACAATCCTATTTCTAAATATTATAGGTAGGATGATCATAAATCAGTTTTCTCCCTTTGAACTCATTTTTATTATACCTAATTTGGTAACTACCTCAGTTAAAGATTGGTTCATAAGGGGAAAAAATCCAGTTCTAGTATTCTTAGGACTAGGGTTAATTCTTGAATTTATTATCCTTTGTATCCCTATTTATCAATTAGGAACGGATGCAATGAAATTACCTAAAACTCTACCAAAATTACCTCGAGCATTAGAAAAAGAACTCGAAAGTAACTACATAGGACTATCCTCCTTTCAGAGTATAATTATTTTTGGAGGAGGATTACTCACCCTAGTATTTCTATTGATTTCTGTCCTTTTTTCAGTTTTATCTACTGTTCCTAACCCCTCGATTCTTAAACAACATTTTGAGGAATGGATCATCTGGTATTCAATATTTATATTATTTTTTATAGGATACATTTTAGGAAATAATCAATATCGCAAACATCAAGTTGAATAAGATCACTTCATTAGATTAACCAGATACTCCAATTACAGAATTGCCAAAGCGCGATGAATCCATAGGTGATGAAAAGGGATAAGACAACTGCTATCATCTTATTTGATGCTAACTCTTCTGCTAAGACAAGTGGACCGAGAAAAATTGTTCCTGTATAGCGTGGGGCTCCCCATGCGTGTATTCCTGTATATCCTGTGTAAAATAATGTCTGTCCAATGATTAATAGTGAAAAACTTGGTCTCTTTTTTAAAACGATCAATCCCATCCCAATGGCGAAAAATACAAATAGATATTTTTCAAGGGTCCATTTTATGTCTCCAGTGTCAAGCATCTCCCAAAACCCTGCAAATGGATAGACAAACTTAGCACCCCAATTACTATATGTTATTTCTGATAATGGAGCTGGAGCAGTTATATTAGCGAAGAAAATCCAACCTAAAGGAAGTATTCCAAATATAAGAACCCAACTAAGACCAATATCCAAAAAATAAATCCATTGACTAATTTTTTCTCTCTTTTCTTCATTAAGATTCAGTTTTTGCTGGAGATCATTGATTAAACTTGCCGTTTTGTCACTTAATGCCAATTTAAATGTTATTTGTTGAAATCCCCTTATAACGACTAAGAGTGGAAAAAGTGGAATTGCCAACAAACAACCCAAAGAATTTCTCCATCCTTTCTCCTTAATTTTCCTACCAAGGTAGATTGGGATATATAGAAAGAATATCAAAGCACCTGGAAAGCGAGCGAGCGTCGCCAATGCAAGAGTAAATCCAGAAAATTTATAATTCTTCTTTTCAAAGAAATACCATGAGAGGATAGCAAAAGTTAGAAATACTGGCTCTGCGTAAGCAACAGTGGAAAACACAAAAACTGTTGGAAAAAAAGAAAAAAGTAACGTGGCCCCGATGGCTTTTTCCTCATTGACATATAATCGACTCAAATAAAAGAAAGCTATTGTCGATGTTAAGGAGAAGAAATTAGCCACTAGTACCGCTGCAGTAGCAACAGGTATCTCAATCTGAAATAACTTCCCGAAATCCATAAGGATTCTAATGAAAAGAGGGTATAGCGGAGCAAAGTTCCATACACGTGTATCATCTGGTCGTTCAGGGTCAAAATACTGGCCATTCTCTGCAACAATCAAATAGAAGCTACTATCCCACCGTGTACCCAATAAATCAACCAATGTATCTCCAGTATGGAATGGGGGATATTGGTTACCTACAGTGAATCCGAGCTGAGTAAAGAGAGTGATATAGAATGTGAGGACGATAATTTTTGTTGTGAGAAAGATCAAAGTAGTAACTAATAGGGCATGGTTTCTGATCCATTCCTGAATTTCGGCAATGTAATCCCTATGATCGTTGTTTAAGTTAACAGATTCATCCATTGATTATCAATTCCAGGATGGATAGGATCAGAATTGGCGTAGATGTATACATTGTACTTTTTCAGATGAATAAAACGCAAATAATCACTTGAGATTTATCCTTATTTTCAGTTACTATAGCATCAATTGGAATTGTGGTTCGGATTGCTAGGAATTTTTGTAAATTGATGAAGTATAGTACCAATTGGCACAATTAACCAAAAAACGATTAGTAAATAAACAATACAGGTACTTAGTGCCAATTCTTGAGACATTCCGAGCAATAGAACTAATTGAGCAACCATAATCGGTAATTGACCTAATCCTGAGGCACTAGTAATAGAATTTCCAATCAATCCAGATAATAACAGAATAAATATTGCCATTAAGAAAGTAAGCTCGATGTTCATTGAGAAAGCAACAACCCAAAAAACGACTCCTTCCATCAACCAAATTATTAGGCTAGAGAAAGTCCCTAGGAAAATTATCTTCCTATTACGAAGTAAAAACGTTACTTCCTTTGATACTTTTTCCGCAGTATTCTCCTCGTCAAGGATAATTTGTTTCTGGATTAGATTTGATAGATTATTCAGAATTTTGATTAAAAGGTATGCTGTTTCTTTCCTACTGAGAAGAAGCAACAATAAAATGAACCCAAGAACCAAACACGCACTGAATAACAGATTACCAACGAGATCGGAGAAATTAACGAGATCACCTACCCCCTGGAGAAATCCCGCGGTTACCACTAATCCCCCCATGAATATCACATCAAAAGTTCTCTCTAGAACCACCGTGGCAAAAGAAGACATCAAAGAATAATCTTGTTTCTGGGATAAGTTGTACGGTCGGTATAATTCCCCCATTCGCAAAGGAAATATGTTATTTATTGAGAAAGAAAAAGCAATTAAGGAATAGGTATTCCAATAACCAATTTTCTGATGAGTTTTTTCATTTAAGGAATCTAAGAAAAGTTTCCAACGAAAACTTCTGATAATTAATGAGGAGTAATAAATTGTGGTAGCGATTACTAATAAAATGATATTCGCGCCAAGGATTGAAGTAATAATACTCTCAATCCCCAACAATAGAATGTATACAATAAGAAGAGAAAACAGGAGTAGCATGATAATCAAGCTTCTCCGATTCAGTTGCAATTGGAAATCGTCAGAAGAATCGCTCATAAACTAACCCAGTCCAGTATTAACCAACCCATTTATTATCATGGCCTAGGGTTGTAACTGATTTACCAGTTATACCTGCAAGTTTTTTGGCGCAGTTCAATCCGTGAAGTAACACGATATCCATGTTTATATATTGAAACGCGCCTGTCCTGCCAATAAGCTCTAAATTCTGAAAGTTTGATAAAAAAGATAGTGTCGTTGATAAATTCTTTTCGAAATCAACATCAAATAGAGGATAAGCATGAGTAGTTCTCTCTATAAAACTATCAATGATTTCCTCTGTGGAAAAAAAGCCTAAATCTATTAATTGATCCCGAACCTGTTCGATCAATTCCTCATCATCCATTTCCCATTTATCATCGCTTTTAGTACAAGTAATCTCGGCAGCTACTGATGTTTTTCCAGATGGACACATCTTTAATCCATACTTTGTTGGTTCACTGATTCTGACAAAGAGGTGGCGATCTTCTGGAAAATAAATCCAGCTATCCTCTAATGCCTCCGGTTTGTCAAGCATAAAACCAATGAGAATTAAATCCCTATATTTAAGATTTTTGGCTGCCTCTTGGACATTCTCAGGGATTTGATCCCCCATAGCAGCAATTAGAGAAGGTATAGGAATTGAACTGACTAAAGTACCAATATTTTCAATGGTATCACCATTCTCAAATGACACTCGATTAATTTTACCATTCTTAACCTCAATTTCAGTCAATTTAGCACTGGTCAAAATATCTTGATTGTGGCTAGAAATAAATTCAGCCATATTATCTGATAGCACTTGAATGCCTTTAGAAGGATAGAAAAATTGTTTATATAATGTCATAGCAATTTTGGATTCAGGATCAGGCCGAAAGAGACTGTTTTTAATCAATGAAAAAATATTGGCGGCTTTAATTCGTTCAGCAGCCCACGTAGAGGAGATATTTTTTGGTTCAATACCCCAAGTTTTTTTAGTGTAATCACGGAAAAAGAGGTTGTAAAGCGTACTACCAAAGCGATAACGTACCCAATCCTCAAAATTATCAACAGGTTTCCTGCGTGCGAAAAAATAACGAAAAAAGGCATACCAGTAAGTGAAACCAGCTTTGATCGTCAACCAAATAGGCATTCTAAGAAGCGCAGAAAACGGTCTTACAGGATAATCAAAATATTTCCCTTTTAACAGGATACGACTGGAACGCTGGCGTGTTTCAACATTTTCATGACCAACCACATCAAAGAAAAACTGCTCAATTTCATTTTCCCGAGTAAGAAACCGATGTCCACCAAAATCGAACCCAAATCGTCCTTCAGACGTATTATACCACATTGTCTTCGATAATCCCCCAATACTCTCGTGTGCTTCATAAATTGTGAATGATGAGCCTTGTCTAGCAAGCTCATAACCACACGCCAATCCTGCCAAGCCTGCACCGACAATGACTGTTTTTTCATCCTTAAGCAATGGTTAAATCACAATGGAAAGTATATTTATAATATTTTAATTAATATAATTGATAAAAATGCTCGCAAGAATTAGAAAAAATGATAAACCAGAAGAAAAAATAATCATTGAAAATAGTA
>JAEOTU010000085.1 GCA_016839665.1 Candidatus Hodarchaeota archaeon | reverse complement strand
AGCAATCAAAAAGTTTAAATTAGGCTATTAAAAGCCTAAGTTCGATTTGTACAAAGAGTTATTTGATTTGTACAAGGTTTTACTTAAGTAACTGAACCTATATGTGCGGAGGTACCAAAGTGGCTATAAATCATGGCTTACCAGTCCTATTGGCTAAGGAGCAGCCTGCAAAGCTGTATAACGCGTGTTCGAATCACGCCCTCCGCTATTTCCTTTTATCTGCTTCTATGCTGGAGAAATTTTAATTTCCTCGGATCTTGGAGTTTGTAAAAATAATCTCAAAAAATACTAAATTTTGGCTTTGAGGTAACAATCTATGTCTACTACTCTATTTAATATTGTTGTTATAGATACGAATTTCTTTATCTCCTTGTTAAATGCGGGTGTTTCAGACACCTTATTGCCCAATCTACAAAAAATCGCAGGATCAGTTGGGATGGAAGTAATGGTTCCAGATGAAATCCCGAAATCAGATATACCAGGACGATTTCGTGAATTGCGGAGTAGTATCCCCAAATATATACGATTAGAACGTGTTAATCGTGCATCAAATCTATGGAATCAAACTGCAAGGTATGCAATTCAAGAACGAATGGTTCGGGTAAGGGATGATCCAGCAGATATTGATGTTGTGATTTTAGCAAAAAAATTTACTCTCAAGGACAATAATAAAGTCGCCTTAGTAACGGATGATGAGGGAGTGGCACGAATCGTTAAGGAAAATCGTGTTTTCAAAGGAATTGAACATCTGTCTTGTGGGTCTTTTGTGTCAATCCTTGCTGCAGCAGTAGTAGACCCTGAAATGCGAAAAATTCTGGACAAGACTGTTGAACGAGTATTTCATGCTTCTTGGAGCTATAAGAAAAAAACACGACGTTACATTGATGTTGCCATGTTGATTAGTGATTTAACTGATACAGCGCGTTTTGTTCGATCTGCTGCTCAAGTTGGAACAGAAAGTACAATTGCTGAGATCAAAGAGAAAACAGTTCCTCCTCCTACGAAAGAACTAGAAGTTCTAACTCCTGAAGACGCTCTGATTGTCTCCCAGCAATTAGTAATTAAAGCGAGAGAAACAAGGGAAAGTTATAACATTCAGAAAGCAGAACGGATACTTCTCGAAATCTTGGCTAAAAGCTCTGAGTTAATTTATTCAATTGATAATCTCGAACAACGAGTGATTGTTGAACGCATGCTCCGCTCCGAGCTATTTGAGCATCATAGTTGGCTCCTAGACTTTAAACTAACGAGAAATCAAATTGTTGAAGCGTTAGTTCATGCTGAAGCTTGTCGTGTTTTCATGAATTTTATTTCTGTAGGTAATGAAGCAATTGAGAACCTTCTTTCACTTCAAGGATTATTATTTCTATTATTAGGACAATATAAACAAGCTCTTAGTTTATTCGAATCTGTTCCTTCAATAGATCCTGATATGCCTCCAACTCAGCTTCTTGGATTAGCTGTTTCCTTAATTGCTAATGGACAACCAAATGAAGCAGTTTTGCTCCTTAAGCGAAACCCTAAACTCTTAGATGGCATGATAAGTTCTATACACACATATGCCAATGATTTATACTCTCATGACCAACACGAATTAGCAATTGCAATCCTTAAAACAATTGTGAAGAATTTTGGTGATCGAGAGGACGTTTATCGTTCTATCAAACGATTATTTATTTTGACACGTCTTCGACCAGATTTAGTAGAGGTGGAGTTAAAAATTCTCAAAATATTTAAACAGAAGTTAAAAGAAGAAGGGAAAGATTTAACTCGAAGAAGTTTTCCTGTAAGTTGGCAAAAGAAACTCCCTCTTGAAATAACTGCTGCTGAAAATGAAGAACCTGCTGAACAGTTCAAAGGATATTACCATATTCTCAGTTTGTCAAAGGATCATGAACGAAATGAATTAAACGTCATTGTATGGAATGAGAGTAATAATTCAACATGGAAGCTTGTTTTTGACGAAGCGTATAAACCTGCTTTAGAAGAAAGTGTGAAGATTAAAATTACCTCTGGAAATGTTGTCAAAATCCGTCCAGCTAAGAAAAAAGATGGTTATCGGGGTACAATTGTTTTTGACAATCCAGCGATTCAGCCTGAATTAGTTAAACCTTGGTAAAGGCGCATCTCGATTATAGTTGAGTATTTATTTGATCCAGTCTTCGATAATAACCAATAGAAATCAGAAAATTAAACCATGGTGAAATCGACATCATGCCACGTCTCTTTAATTTGTTTTACTTCAAATAGGATCGTGCTTTTTTCAAGAAATTCAGAGAGGCCATTTGAAATGGGTGGGAAAAATTGATTGCAATCCATTATTAAAGACGAAATCCACTCTGGTTTTATTATTTCAAAGTATTTATTCCAAATGACAAGGTTTGGACTAGAAATTTTTGTAATTTCTTTTACATTTCTATGGGGGATGGTAGGTAGCCATGGATGATCCATATCTTGGTCAGGATCGATTAATGCTTGTAAACATATTTTGGAAGGTGATGCAGCGACTATTACTTCTTTCGATTGCATTTGAAAGAGTTTAGCAATTGTCGCAGAACCAATCTTATTGAGAACTAGCCCATTATGAATCATATCGGCCCCTAGAACAGCTATTTCTGCTTTTTCCGAGAACTCATTGACAGCAAAATCGATGCCTAAATGAGTTTTCTTGAAACCTGCATTTGCCAAAGAATACGCAGTTCTTTCCCCTTCTTTTAGGGGTCTGGATTCTAAAACATATATCTCCTTATCCATGTAGCCTTCCCCTGCTAGTTGTAATAAAGCAGTAATTACAGTTGATGAGTGAGAAAAGGTAAGAAGCGATTTTTTATCTTTTATGGTATTAACAAGTGTATTTATGGTGTTCTTTTCTCCAATTCTCATTTGTTCTAGACGAGTAGCGAAAATTAGTTCAATAACTGCTTTAGGATCTTCATCCTCAAAATTGCTTGGAGTTGTGAGTCGAGTAAGTCGCGAATACACAGGGAATAGAGCACTTTCAATCGTAGCCATGGGATGAGTATCAAGTAACAGTTTAATTGCAGTTTTTAGTATTTGTTTATCGCGCAAATTTTCAAATCGAAGACATTCCCTTTTTAATGCAGTCAGACATTTTTCTGCAATCTTCGCAGCACCACTATTTGTGTCTTTATGGATTGTTTCAACCTCTTTCAGAAAAGACTTTGATAACATATTAACCCCATTATGAGAATTGACAGATATTTCTGGTAAAGAGCCTGAACTCACAACAACTAATTATTGCTATTCTTTACCATCATTTTAATAATAACATTAATTTTACTGAAAATTGTTTCAGTCTGATTCTCGTAAGATTATGAGGATCTTTGACCATTTCAATAAAATCAATGATTAATCTGTTTTCTCGTATGAACTAAAGTATAATTCTTTGCTAATTTTCCAAGTTCTTCTGCTTCTTCTTTATTGAGATGGTAAGGTGAATGGTGATTATTCAAATTAGTTGCTTCGATATATGCATGACTGGCACTCTCCAAAAGTTTAGGAAGACTATCAGTTATTCCAGTATCACCTGTATAAGCCAAACATTTTTCCTTTTTTTTAAATATGGCGAACCCTAATGCTGGAATTTCTGGTAACATGCCATGAGAAAGTGTGGATCCCATGTGCTTTACCCGGTGTGTAACAACCCTTACCTCCTCGGTAATATTAAATTCATCCTGATCTTGTAATTCAGTAATTTTCAAATCAAAGGGAGTAGTGTCTGAATATGAAGAGATAAATAGATTGACAAGACCTTTGACCTCAGTAGAACCTGCAGGATAATAAATTTCAATTGGTGAGGTTTGCCCAATCATTCTTAAAAATCCCAATAATGAAAATAATCCTCCACAGTGATCATAATGGCCATGTGTGAGAAATATATACAGAGGAACTGATAACGGAAAAGATATCCCCTCCTTAAGCAAATCTCGAACGATACCATCACCAGTGTCTAGTAAAATCATCACCTTCTCAGGGTCATGAATTAAGATCTGTGTAGCAATTCCTGCGTGAGAGTATAGGACCTTGTGATGCATTTTTTTAACCTAATTTTGAAATTTCCTAATCAGGAAAAGAGTTCCAATTTAAGAGGGTTTCAATTAATTGACAACGAAGAATTACTTCATTCTTGATGCCAGATTCACCACCAAAAAGGTCCCCCATATCTTGAATGTTTAATATGCTCATTAAGACCATTAATGCCAAGTGAAAATTCACAGGTAGATATGTTCCAGAATAATATTTTGTAAGAGAAGACTGTTCATGGGCTAAGACTTCACTATATCCAGATAAAAAGGATTTCATGTTCATTCGGAATTTTTTCAAAGTTTTATCATGTCGATATTGATCCACTGCTTCAACAGCAAAGAAGTTGCAGATATCTTCTAAACGATCATGCTCAGTAGACGTGTCTAAATATTCTGGGTCAATAAGGTGTGTTCTGATCATTGGTTTTTGCCCGATTTTAACATCGAAAATTAAATTCCCAGGATGAAAATCTCCAAAGCTAACGGATCCAGAAAACTGGGAAGCCTGTTCAGCAAGAGGTAAAACTTGTTGAAAGAGATTTTTAAGAGCTTGCTTTGAATCCTCTGCTAACGGAATATTTTCCATACTTCTTGTTAATAACAATTTATATTTATCAAACCAACAACGATCCGATTTCGCACTGTGAAATGCTGCAAGGCCTCTTCCGGCAAATCGGTATTTTTGAGGCCGAGGAATCTTGGATTCACGAAATACATCTCCCTGAATTCCCTCCATAACTACAACATTTCTTGAGAAGAAAATGACTGGTGCTGATGAGATCCCAAGAGAAGTATCATATTGTGAAAGACGATTCTGCAAAATGTTTATTCTTTTGACTACTTCCAAGGCTGATTCTTGTTCCTCATATATTTTCACAGCTATACTTGCATCATCAGCTCCTAGATCTGAATCAAGTTGAACTTTGACAATATGGATTCCAGTAGTCCCTAATTTTCGGTCTACTGTTATATTTCGGACATTAATTTGCGTGGGACTTTGATGATAGGATTTTTCAATGCTAGAGGCAAAGTAATCAGAAAATCCTTCAATAATTTTCATTAAAACAATTTTCAACCGATTTTGGTGGGAGTCACTCATGTTAGAATTCACTTGACTAATTAGCGCTAATAAATTTATTTCAAATAAATATAAAAAAAGGTATATAGGTATAAAATATTCCTAAACTGATTTGTTTCTTCAAAAAAAGTACTTAATCGGTTTTTTTATAAACAAAAATATAATAGGTGAAAATTTATCATGATACTTTCATACCAAGATATCATAGCAGCTATCGAAGCTAAAGAGATTGGTATTTCTCCTTTTGATGAATCTGCTGTAGGGCCATGTTCTGTTGACCTTAAACTGGGTGATACATTTTTAGTATTTCGCCATGGTAGGTTGTTCCGACCAAACGATCGAAAAGCTATTTTGAAAAACTCAGAGGTCTTCCAGATTGAAAAAAATGAAACATTCTTGCTGTCACCAAACCAATTTGTATTAGCTTCCACTCTTGAGAAAATTTCAATATCAAGGAATTATGCTGCCACCCTAGAAGGAAAATCTTCCATCGCTCGTTTAGGTATAGTTGTTCAGGCAGCAGGTTTGGTTAATCCAGGTACAGGCATAAAGAAACCTTCCACCTTAACTCTCGAAATCGCTCATCGTGCGAACTCACCTGTTGAATTAAGCCCAGGTATGCCAATAATACAGATTATATTTCATCAATTAACTTCAAAGGCAAGTGTTGGATACGATGATCGAGAAAAAAGCAGGTACATCGGTCTCGATGAACCTAGGGTTTAAATTGGTGCATGAAATAAATCAATAAAAACGGGTCAAAAATTCAAATCAAGGGTTGGCTATAATTTTCTTTCTTGCAGAAATTAATTTTTCGATTTATAGATAAATAAAATAGCAATAATAGTCATAGAAGTAAATAAAGCTAGGATAATGAGATAAACGGGGAGATTTGGAAAAAAATTACTGGTATTGTGTATAAATTCTCCTTTGGCAAGCCAGGCAACAGAGTTAAATGCCAAAATACGATTACTTTGAGTGTTTCCGTTGTAAGCATGATCTGAAAAACCAATGTTATCAAACATTAGATCGGATCCATAGAGTAAAACTCTTCCTCCCGTAGAGGTTTCATAAAGAGCCATCGTTGCTTTCCCATTAGTTTCTGAAATGACTTGAGCGTTGCTTCCTATCGTTTGAATATAATTTCCCCAAAAAGGGAATGATGAAATATCCTTAGTAAAATTCCGAGGGGTGACAATGGTAGTCTGATGAATAATTCCTGAAGATTCTGTTTGAATTTGCAAGTTAAAAGTCTTAAGGAGTTCATTCAATCCTGTAATATCGTAATTGGAACCATCTGAGCTTAATATTAAAACACCTCCTCCCAATGCTACAAATTGAGAAACAGCTTCTATCGTGTTTGCTGTTAAAGAGAGATACTCAATCCCAGGGTTTTCAACCCAATCCATGTAAATATCAGTAGCCAACGATAAAGGATTAGCTAGGATCAATACGTCATAATTTCGAAGGTCACTCTGTTGAATTGTACCTCTAACATGTGGATTGACACTGTAATTATTTTCATAAGCAAGAAATCGTGTGAATGCAGAAAACATACCAATCGTACTCGATGTATCACCTTGTGATTCGAAAATATTTGTTCCATATCCATGTCTAACTATTCGATTGAGACTTTCATCAAATAGAACTTTAGCAATCGGACACCGTATTTCAAATTTCACTGCTAGAGATTTGTTACAAAGAGAAATATTACCAGAGATCGATTGAACCTCAGTGGAAGCTGGAATTGTGAAATTTATTGGAATTAGAGCTGTATTATTGATTATATAGGATTTCTTAGCTGTACTGACAAAATGAGAAAGTTCCTCAGGAATATTCACACTTGTATTTAAGCTTCTACTACTTATTACAGTGAGATTGAATACCACTGAGCTACCTGAAAATAGAACTTCATAAGGTTCAAAAGGTAGTTTTTGAGGATGAAGATAAACTAAATCCAGATTGTTCTCTATTTTCTCTGTTGAATTTAGGATCTCCCAAGCTCTAGTGATATTGATGAATCCTGCGCCTTCCTCCCAAATGGGTTCTCGCATTGTATGTGCTCCAGCTAGAAGGGCAGCTTTAATTGTAGCACCTGAATAGGATATATTTTCACCTTTTAGATAATCCACAAGCAATGCAGCTGCCCCAGCAACAATAGGTGTTGCGAAAGAAGTACCATCCCATGGTGTATCGATACCAGGAGCTGCAATATCAGGTTTCAAAGAATAATCAACCTTTGGGCCTCGTGACGCGAAATTTGCAATGTAATTTCCTTCAATATTACTTGCAGTTGCTGCTATACATTGTAGTGCGGTTGAAGGATTGTTTAATGTCCCTCTATCGCCATAAGAGGATCCAGAATTGCCTACTGAAACAGAAAACACGACATTATGGACAATCGAGATATAGTTGATTACTTCATCCCGAAGTCCACTTGGTAGATTGTGATATTGTCCTAAAGAGATGTTAATGACATCTATCGAATTGTTTACAAGAAAATCTATTGCTTCAAGTAATCCAGCTGTTGTTTCTTCCCCCTCCCCTCCCCCAGCACCTCTTGTCGAAGCATTATGAATTATCTTTGCGCTGTATATATCTACTTCAGGTGCAATTCCAGTAGTAGTTCCTGCTGCCAGACTGGCCACATTTGTACCGTGCCCCCAATGATCATCTGGATCTGGAATGTTATGTGAATACCCATTTGCAATGGTAACAAAAGATTCACGATTCTTTATGCGAGAACCAAATATCTCAGAGTCATTTCTGACCCCTGTGTCAATAATTCCTAATTTCACACCTTTTCCTTTGAGCCCTATACTATGCAAAAAACCTGCACCAGTTGAATCTTTGATTGACACTTTAGCTATACTATCTCTAGAGAGTTCATCTTGAGAGATGAGAAGAGACTTCTCTAAAGCTTGGTTAGGTTCAATTTGATGGATTTCATTCTGATAATTCTTGAGAAAAAGAGATTTCATGCCAGAGCTGTTGAATTTTATACGGATAACAGGAAAATTGGTGAACTCTGATATAACTAAAGAGTTGAAGGATTCCAAACTGGGGATATCTTGATTAAACATAACTAAAAAATCAAGGAAAGGATTCTCATCTTTAAGACTCTTTAATAATAACCTTTGGCTATCAAAAACATCATCGTTAGGGTATTCTGAATTGGGTAGAAAAAGCAAAGAAACAACAAGAAAAATTAGGAGAAAATATCGTTGCGAAACAGAATTTTGAAGCATTACTTTCAATCCATTAGAAAGAGAGATACTCAAAGCAAGCTAAGCATGGATGCAATACTCTTTAATGAAGTCTCTTCCATTCGATGGATCTGAAGGCCTCTTCCAACCTCAAGTGTAAAATCTTCAGTTCCAGCTCCAATCCATGGTCCAGAGTTCATGAATTTAAGGGATATTTCATGTCGTTGTTCAAGTGTTTCAGCTCCCCTAAGCACATTGTCTCCTTGAATGACAATTTGGTTCAAGCCTTCTATACCTGAAGTTTCTAATGAAACTTTTATCTTAAGGTGGGAGAGTATAAAAGAACGCTCTGGGTCGTCATAATCTTTTGTAAGTTTTTTTATTAATAATGCCCGAATGGGTTTTTTACTAACTTTATTAGGTTCATTGCTGATGAAAGGCAGTATTTCATTCTTTAGAATCTCTAATCCAAGTTTTTGTGGTTCTAAAAGAATTTTCTTTACGGATGGGAGATAAATAAACCTGAATGTTCTTCTAAGGCGTGCTGTCCTAGAAGAAAACTCAATATGTATAAAAATCGCATGCTCACTCAGTTCATTTATTGAAAACTTACCCGAAATCTTGGCTGAAGCCTCTTCTGAGTATTTATCAACATCAAAAGCTTTTTTATGGTTTTGGAGGTGAGATAATGGTTTGATCTTTGGGATATGATAAACATCCCACCACAAACCCGATATATTGAGAATCTCAGCTAATTTTTGGATTGTTTTTTGCTTAGCTGCTGTCAAATTTTTAACGAGTTTAATTGTTGTTTCTCTATTCTCTTTGGAAAGGAGCCCATTAGGATGTAATTCGACTGAAGTTTTTTCCCAGTTATCTATTAAACGTTTAAAAAACGAAGTGGGAAGATGTTCTAGGTAAGTGTATTCTACTTCAGTACTCAAAAAGATCACTCCTATCCAATAATTTCATCGAACTAAACCTTTTCTTCCATTTCATCAAAAAAACTTTGAGCTAGAGTTTTAAAGGCTTCATCGACTTGAATATTATCTTTAGCAGAGGCTGAAATATGTTTTTTTGCTTTGATTTCGTTAGCGAGGGTGATTCCTTCCTCTACCTCGATCATTCGATAATCCTCAAGATCAGTCTTATTGCCAACTAAAATAGTCTGGACTGAAGATTTACCCTGTTGGCCGCAGAATTCCATTAATTCTTTATACCAAGGGTCTTTAATATTTTCTAATGTTTCAGCTCGGGTGACATCATATACAAACATTGCTAGATGGGCACCCTTGAAGAACATATGACGGATGGCAGCAAAACGTGCTTGCCCACCAATATCGTTAATTGAGAGTGTCACTGTTCGACCATCATCTAGTGTTACTTGCTTTGAAGAGATGTCGAGGCCAACAGTTAATTGATAAGAGTGTCGAAATCTCGCGTGGACGAATTGTGAAATTAAAGACGTTTTGCCGACTCCCGGATCGCCAAGAAGCACTAGTTTGAGAATAAGTTTTTGTTTCATTCGTATTTCAATCCCTGAACCTGCTTTATAACTGGATAATTCTATCTCATCCTATTTAATTATTTTCAAAAATCCTTGAATATACTCGGAATGTGTTTAAAATGATCAACACATCCGTTGATTCGTTATTTATTATCAAATAATTAAAATAATAAATGTTTTTTTCAGTTTCGAAGTTCTAACCAAATCCCATGTTTAAAGCATTTGTTGTTCTTCACATCGAATCCAATTCGTGAATTTTATCTTTTATTTCTTTAACACCTTTTTTATAGTTTTTAAGCAGTGATAATCAATCAGAGTAATAATAAATCTGGATTCTTCTATAAATTTTGAAAATAGCGTTGTTGCCAAACCTGAGTAACGAATCTCGGAGTGAAACCACATTGAAGTATAAGAAACATCCATCTAATAGTATCAAGTCCAGGGCGTATTCTTGATTTACGATTGTTGTCTGAGTAAAGAGTTGAAATGGGGGTAGAAAGCATTTTTAGATTCAACATCCAAGCAACTAGAAGTATTTCTGTCTCAAAGTCAAATTTACTCTTTGTAAGACCATATTCAAGAATACAACGTAAAGCGTCTGTATTATAACATCGGAAACCACATTGTAGATCATCTAGGTTCCAATTCAACCAGTAATTGGACCAGCGTGAAGTTAAAGAATTTGAAATCCAATTCAAGGTTGGCATTTTTTTATAATCGCGTTTTCCTACAATAATTTTAACATCTGGGTTTGTTTTTATTGTATTGAAAAATTTAGGGATATCTCGAGGATCATGTTGTCCATCGGCATCAAGAGTTAATACCCATTTTATATTGGAGAATTTATCTACAATTATTTCAAATGATTTCTTTAAAATGAATCCTTTACCAATGTTCCTCCTATTTCTAATGATCCTAATTCTTAATCGCCGTGCAACCTTCGAACTATTATCTTTTGAACCGTCATCAGCAAGAATTAGCTGATTTGGGGAGAAAAATTCTACAAGCTGTTCAATAACACTCGGAAGATTCTTTTCCTCATTGAATGCAGGAAGGAGAACTAAAAAGTCGGCTTTTTTCAATGATAAACTCTCAATATCAGGAAATGAGGTATATGTATCAAGATTCTCATTTAATATCAATGTGTTATAAGGAATTGGTTTCTTGATTAGGAAAGCGTAAGTAACTCATCACCTTGAATCAATTTCATTATTGGATTTTTAATGAAAAAAGGTGAGTCAAATCCGGCTTAAAAGCTACAAACATCACTTATTGAAATGAATTTCATCATTTCACTTTGTTTTCAGAATAAATAAAAAGTTAAGAAAAAATCAAGTGCTTGGTTCTCTTCGCCAATATAAATAATGAATTTTACTTGTTATTCTCCAAAAATGTCATTTTTTCGTTTTAACCAGATTTAACAATCTTTAATATTGAGATAATGAAATATACCAACCAATCAACAAATTATTCGGTTGATAAAGGAAGAAAATCTATGTCTACAGCCAAATCAGTATCTAAATCTGTTCGTGAAATCCTAGATCAAGATCCTTCATTAGTTCATGAACTTCAACAGCGAAAGACAGCGCAACGAGAAATTGCCAAAAAAATCAAGGAGCAATTGATAGAAAAAGCGAATTTTAATTATAAGGATCCTGTAAAATTAGAGGGTAATGTTGCAGTTGCAATAACTCGTTATCTTAAAAGACTTCGTGAGCAACAAGAAGAGTTTTTAGGAGTCAAGCGTGTTCAAGAAATTTTAAAAAAAGGAACAACAGAAGTAATTGACGGACTGAAGCATTATAAAATTAGTTTTGAGGATGATGTAGATAGACATTCCATCTTAGACATTATCCTTCAGAGAATAGAACACGAAGACGTCAGTTCTGTCAGTCTTAACTATCAAAGCATTGAATGTTATGTCAAGAAGATGGCCGAAAAATCATTTCTCCTTGAAATGGAAAGAGTAAAGGCTGTAGACTCTCTTAAGCTTAAAGATTCATTAAGTTTGCTTAAATTAATGCTTCCAAATCAAGCCCAGGAAATTCCTGGTATATTGGCTCATGTTTCTTCCTTATTGGCTGATCAGGCTATCTCTCTCTATGATACAATGGTTCACCACTCTGAACATCTAATCATTATTTTCGTTATAAATGAGCAACACGCTTCAAAAGCTAGGGATATCCTCCTCAAACTGAATAACGAAACTTTAAAGGAATAAAGTGGAATTTTTCATGAAATTAATAATGATAGGAGCTCCTGGATCAGGAAAAGGAACCCAAGCAAAACTTATTACGCAAGAATACAGTATCCCTCAAATTAGTACTGGTGATTTGCTGAGAAAAGCAATCAAAAGAGAAACTGCGTTAGGATTGAAAGCCAAAAAGGTCATAAATACTGGTAATTTAGTTCCCGATGATATAGTTCTTCTTCTTCTAAAAGAAAGACTTTCTCAAAGAGATTGCGAAAATGGATTCATTTTAGACGGTTATCCTCGCAATTTACACCAAGCTCAGGATCTTAGCGAAATATCTAACATCGATTTAGTGATCAATATTGATTTGGATTATGGGCTGATTCTAGAACGTATTACTGGACGTCGAACGTGTAAAAACTGCGGAGCCATTTTTCATATACAATATAGTCCTCCAAAAGAGGATGGAATATGTGACAAATGCTCTGGAATTTTATATCAAAGGAGCGATGATACAGAAGAAACGGTTAAGAAGCGGTTAAAAACTTACGAAAATGAAACAAAACCTCTTATTGCTCATTACCAGAAACATAAGATTCTAGAAACCCTAATTAGTGATGGAACCATTGAGGAAATGCACGATAAAGTTAAGAGTCTTCTAACAACCAATTTTTCTCAGAAGAAATAGCCATTCATTTTTTATATCTTTGTTTGAGTTTTTTTTTAAAATAGTTGATTAATCTGAGTTACCAAATTTATCTCTTTTGAAACATCAGCCTCGCCAGGGTTTCCATCAAGCAGGTAGATAATTTTCTTGCCACTTTCAAGACTTGATTGGAGTAAGAAGGAGCAAATTTCAGCATCTGTTGGATTTTCAGCGAAGAAAATCAACATGCGGTGTTTTCGGATTAACCCCTTCTCGGCGACGACATCTGGTTCTGCCCCTCTTCGTGCAAGATTATCAAAATTCAACTCCACAGTCCAACCTGCTTTTTGTAGCCGTCTAACGACACTTGCACGGATATTTTCCGTAGGAACTATCTGAGGTGAAAGAGCAGGAACTTGAGTGACTTCTTCAAGTGGTTCCATCCCATTTTGATCAGGAAGCGGAGGTTCAAATTCTCTCGGTTCTGGCGAGGATTCTGATGGTATAGGAGACAATGGAATTAGTCGTCCGCGGGGTTCTTGGTGTGCTTTAAATAACCTCTCAAGAGCCATTGTTTTTTCTTGTGCTTCTCTGAGTGTTGAATCCGGTACGTTTGAAATATTTAGCTCTTGTGTTCTTCCAATTAACACTTGATCCTGGATCATAGTAGAGGGAGTTTCTTGTTCAGGTAATAGAGGAGGTTCCTCTTCTGAAGTATCAAATAATTCATCCAAAGTTTCGATTGATGGTGGTTTCAATTCACTAGATAATGACGGTTCGGGGGTTGTAATATCTAATT
>JAEOTU010000084.1 GCA_016839665.1 Candidatus Hodarchaeota archaeon | reverse complement strand
TTCTTGAAGAAGATTTACCTAGATATATGAAACTTGTTTCTGAAATTTTCGGAGGTTCTCAAGTACGCAATATCGAAGTTAAAACTGTTGACCAAGATGGTTTGATCCATTATCTAGAATTATTTCCAAGTTTTTTCATGAAAGATGATGAAATTCAGGCAATCCAAGTAATTGTTCATGACATCACGAAACGTAGACAAGTAGAAGAAGCATTAAAGGCGTCCGAGGAAAAATTCAGAACATTATTCAATAACGCGAATGATGCAATTTTTTTACATGAGATAACAGAGGATGAAAAGCCTGGGCAATTTATTGAGGTCAATGAAATCGCTTGCCAGCGACTCGAATATAGACGTGAAGAATTGCTCCGAATGTCACCTCAAGACATTGATGCCGAGGAAGGACAACCAAAAGTACCAGAGATCATGCAAGAATTAGTAGCAAAGAAAAAGATTACTTTTGAGATGACTCACATATCGAAAAATGGACACAAAGTACCTGTTGAAATTAATTCCCATCTATTCACTTTAAATGGGAAAAAAGTGATTCTTTCAATAGCTAGAGATATTACTGATCGTAAATTAGCAGTAAAAGCTATTCAGGAAAGTGAACAAAGATATCGGCGATTATCAGAAGCAGCATTTGAGGGGATTATCATTCATGATCAGGGGATAATCATTGAGGCCAACCAAACCTATGCCAAGCTACTGGGTTGTGAACTCTCTGAGATAATCGGGTCAAATGGATTGGAACATGCGGCTCCTGAGTTTCGTGAGCTAATTCTCAAAAAAGTCTTAAGTGGATCAGAAGAACCTTATGAAGTTCTTGCTTTGAGAAAAGATGGTACAAGTTTCCCAGTAGAAATAAGAGCTAAAAAGGCTAAATATCAAGGAAAACAGGTTAGGATAACGGCATTTCGTGACCTCACCTACCAGAAGAAAGCTGAACAAGCATTACGTGAAAGTGAGGAAAAATATCGTGTTCTTTTTGAATCTGCGCCAATAGGGATTAGCACCTCTGATTTTAATGGAAAGGCACTCACTTTCAACCAAAGAACATTGGAAATGATGGGTTATACAGCAAACGAGTTGAAAACCATTGATCTTAATGACACATATGTTGATCCGAATGATCGAAATGATTTACTCAAGGTATTACAGGAGGTTGGATCTGTTGAAGATCGAGAAGTTTGTCGAAGGAGGAAGGATGGATCTGAATATTATGTGTCAATGAATTCAGAACTTATAGAATTAGGGGGAGAAAAATTGTTCCTTACCACTGTACGTGATATCACTAAGCGAAGAAAAGCTGAAAAGGCGGCACAGGAATCAAAGAATGCGTTACACGGAAGTGAAAAGCGGTTTAGAGAGCTAGCAGAACTTTTACCAGAAATAGTTTTTGAAACTGATAAAGAAATGAAAATTACTTTCGCAAACAAGGTTGCTTTCAAGAAATCTGGCTATACACAAGATGACCTGGAAAAAGGAGTTAATGCTCTTCAAATGCTTATCAATGAAGATAGGCAAAGGGCTGTAAAAAACTTATCCCTGATATTTGCTGGAGAGAAATTAGCTGGAAGAGAGTACACACTACTAAGGAAAGACGGTATTACGTTTCCCGTTATGGTTTTCGCTAGCAGGATTCTTAGTGAGAATGAACCTGTGGGATTGAGAGGGATTATTGTAGATATGACAGAGAAAAAGCTGGCAGAAGAAGCAGTACATAAAGAACGTGATCGTGTACAACAATACATAAATATATCTGGAGGTATAATGTTCGCTCTTGATATACTGGGCAATGTAACGCTCATCAACAAGACAGGATGTCAGATTCTTGGATACAACAAGCGAGAGATCACTGGTAAAAACTGGTTTGATTCGTTCATTCCTGAGAGAGTACGAGAGAACCTAAGAGTTATTTTCAATGCTTATGTCGCAGGAAAGAGTACTAGCGAATTAGAGGCACTTTTTGAAACATTGATGGGTCCAGAGTTTGATTTTCGTGTTAATCCAATATTAACGAAATCGGGTGATGAACGGCTCATAATTTGGGCCAACTCGCTCATAAGAGATGAAGTAGGTGAAGTTATCGGAGTTATAAGTTCAGGACAAGATATTACTGAACGTATAATAGCAGAACGAATAAGAGAGGAACTAGAGGAGCGACGAGAAAACTTTATCTATATGACGACTCATGAGCTCCGGACACCATTGACAGTGATCGGGGGTTACTGTGATTTTCTAAGTGAACATGATGAATTTATAGATCATCCTCGCAGAGAGAAAATCTATAATATTTTGCGGAGTAACGTAAATCGGCTAGAACGACTCACAAGAGATGTAAGTCATATTGTGCAACTTGAGCGAGGAGAATTACTGATAAAAAAAAGTGAGATCAATGTTTGTTCCTTTCTTAAATCCATTTTAGAGCCCTACGACCACTTGTTGGAAAAACAATTTTCCTTTCGAGGGTGTCTCGAAGAACCTCCCATTACTATTCAAGCAGACCCAGACCGTTTGCAACAAGTAATGGAAAATATAATAAGTAATGCAATTAAACAAACTCCGAAAGACATTCGAGAAATTATTGTCTCAATGGAGAGCTCTGTTAATAAGGTGCAAATCTTTGTTAGTGACAACGGTGCGGGAATCGCTCCTGAACATCTGGAGACTATCTTCGAACAATTTATCACTATTCCCACAGATTATACTGCATCGGGTACAGGAATCGGTTTATATCTTTCACAAGAAATTATCAAAGCCCATGGTGGAACAATTACTGCTCAAAGTCCCGGAAAAGGACATGGTTCCACCTTCACTATTGAAATACCCCGGAACACAGATTAACGCTTATAGATAATTCTAAATTTTATTTAATCGGTATTTCTTTTCAGAAGGGTTATATAGACAAAGTATTATAGTCTCTCCTCTCTTTTTTACCTCAATAATTTTGAAAAACATAGTTCTCATTGCCGATATCTAGTAGTTTTTATACTAGTCTCAATCTCATATTACTTGAAATAATAGAATCAATAATAGTATCAATCAGCAAATATGTTCGGTGATGAAGAATTGGATCAAAAAGAGATTGTCATTAAAACTACTGATCTTACTAAAACATACAACGGTGTTTCAGTACTAAAAGATTTGAATTTACTCGTTGAAAAACACTCCATTTTTGGTTTTCTTGGCCCAAATGGAGCTGGAAAAACGACTACGATTAAACTGTTGATCGGGTTAATTCAACCCACTGCTGGTAGCGGTGAAATTTTTGGTTATAATATTAAAAATGAAAGTATGAAAATTCGTGCTCGGATTGGGTATTTACCACAAGAACCTGCGTTTTACGATCACCTTTCGGCACGCCAGGTCCTAGATTTCACCGTTCGATTCTATTTTTCTGGGCCCAAGAATGAGATTAATAATCGTATATCTGAAATGCTTGAATTAGTTGCTCTTTCAGATAAAGCAAATCGGCCTATTAAGGGTTATTCTGGTGGTGAGAAACGACGACTAGGTATTGCACAAGCAATGATTAATTATCCTGATTTATTGATCTTGGATGAACCTGCAGCTTCTTTGGATCCCATTGGTCGTCAAGATGTCTTGAAAATCATGTCTAAACTCCGAAAACATACAACAATCTTCTATTCCACACACATCTTAGATGATGTGCAAAAAGTGAGTGATAATGTAGCTATTCTGAATAAAGGACAGCTTATCGCTCAAGGTCCTATTGATGAAATTTTGAGAAACAAAGAAGAAGGGACAATATTCAGGGTGAAAGTTCAAGGAGATATTTCAAAGGTACAAGAACAACTAACCTTCCAGAAATGGGTTTCCAAGATGAATTTCACTCAAATAAGTGATGAAGGGGATTATCTGTTAGAGATCGAAGTTTCAGACGAAGATCTGGCACAACAAAATCTTATTCGTGAATTAACGAGAGGGAACGATCTGAAAATTAGTGATTTTAGACAGCAAGAATACGAATTAGAGGATATTTTCATGAAATTAGTGGAGGCATAATAAAATGTTGATAAATGAGAATTTGGATCGAAGAACTTTTACTAAATGGAATCAGGGCTTTACCAATCTGTTTCATACTGAATTATCAAGATGGTTTAAAGGAAAGGTATTTCTAGCTCGTTTACTCCTCTGGTGTGGTCTCTCAAACGGGATGGCTATATTAATCTGGTTACAAGCACCAAATGTAGGATCAGAAGCCATATTGGTTTTTGGTATTTTCGCAGGATTAACTTCCTCAATTGGAATAACCATCATTATGCAAGAGAGTATTGCAGGAGAAATTAAATCTGGTGCTGCATCCTGGATACTCTCTAAACCTATCACGAGAGAATCCTATATTTTAGCTAAATGGATAGGAAACTCAATTGGAGCTACCATTTCAATGATCATTGCACCTACTTTCGTCTTCTATATCATGTTTTTTCTATTTACAGGTGAAATGTTAAACTTAGAGATGTTTGTCGCAGTGGTTGCCGTTTTATCGTTGAATATGCTTTTTTTCTTGTCATTGACATTAATGATGGGATCTTTTCAACGAAATTCTTCTATTGTTATCGGTGTACCAATTGGTATCTATTTATTACAGCAGATCCTTGTCAATTTTTCTAGTTTCTTGACCGATATTGCTCCATGGGGACTAACAAACCCGTTAAATGATGGTACCCCAAGTATTGTGGTTTCATTCATGTTAGGTATCCCGCCTTTCTCAATCCTCCCAGTGATTGGAACCGCCTTGTACATAATAATTCTGGTTTTGTTAACAATAAAGATTATGCAGAACCAAGAAATCTAGTAAAAGTTGAGTAATCGTGTCTCAAACTGATGATTTAACGAAATGGGTTGCCAAGGAGATTAATCAACTTTCAGGCAGTACTCTTCGCTTAGCATTACTCGCCATTATCAAGAAATATCATTCGACAGGGATTTATGGGTATGCAATTGGTGAAGAGCTCTTTTCTTTTACTGAAGGCGAGTTAGACGGATCGAAAGCCACTTTTTATGCTATTCTTCGGCGATTGGAGCAAGATCAGTTAGTTTCGTCTGAACTACAAGTGTCTCCAACTGGCCCTGCAAGAAAATACTATCGTTTAACCCCTAATGGCGAGAGAGCCTACAATGCTCTTTGGCAAAACTGGATTCATTATTATGGAATTTTACAACGTTTAATTGAAAGTAAATTGGAAGAATAAAAATGAATAAACAAGTAGAATATGTAGAACAATATTTAAATGAAGTGAGGGAACACCTTGGTGTTTTACCTGATAGAGATCAGATTATTAACGAGTTAAGATCACATATTTGGGATTTAGCAAACCGATTATCTGTTGAAAAGGGATTAACGGTTCAAGAAGCTTTTAATCATGCTATCTTGCGAATGGAAGATCCCCAAGTTCTTGCGTCCAAATTTTTAGATGAGGAGCCCGTCTCTACCATTTCTGATTGGCGAGCTCCTAGAACAACTCCTGAATCTAAAGTAAGAAATGAACAGTTTATACTTATTGCTTTTTTAGGTATAATAAGTGTTGTGATAATGACTTTAATAATCGGTGTAACGGAACAGTTGCGTCTAAGCGGTGACTCTGGATCTGCACTTTCTTCAACTGTTATGTTACTTATCCCTCTTGCATTCGGTGCAGCAGCGATAACTATGTTCGTTGTAGTGCTTTATTTCTATGATGAAAAATTATTTCGTAAGCAGATAGATAATCTTCGGAGGGTGTTTTTGAGACCCTCAGAAGAAAAGCCAACCCTAAAGACTAGTACGAAAACAAATACTACATTTACTGCAGGAACACTCGAGAAAGCAGAACCTAGCTTCTGGGGCGCATTTGGCGAGCATCTTGGAGGATTTTTAGGTGGTTTTTTCATTGGTCTTGCAATGATTTTTTTCTTTGTTATCGACATAACGCAATTGATACCACTTTACAATCAAAATTGGTATTATATTGGATTCATTGCTCTTTATGTCTCTTTGGGTGCCGACTTCATCGAATCGGTTTTTAAATTAATTTTTGGTCAGATTCGAGCGACTCGCTTTATCTCCATAGTCACCAATGCGATAGCAGCCATCTGTAGTATAATATTAATTCTCTATTATCCCTTTACAATAGAATTAGCACTTAAATCAATATTTCCCGATGCAACATTCATTGTAGGTATCCCAGGAGTTTTTGATGTGGATACAGGTGTTAAAGTCATCATTGGAATTGCTGCAATTATTCAATTTCTCTCAGCGTTATATGGTGCCTTCAAATTCGGTGCTTGGAAACCAAGTGATAGGAAATCATTGATCTAAACACCTTATTCCCCTTTTTTTTCTTTTATTGTATCAATTTACACGGTGAATGACTATGAAGAATCTCGTTGTAGCCGTTCCGTTCCAATTTTCATATATAGTTCACCGACATTCGCAGGAGGAGTAACGAGTTCATCCTCAGCCTTAAGTTGTAGTGACATTGCTTCTTCAGGACATGTGGTGACACAGAGTCCACAGCCAATGCATCGATCAAGATTAATCGTAGATATCTCGTCTACAATAGTGATGGCATCCATCTGACAACGATCCACACACGTTTCACATCCGCTACATAGCTCTTCATCTACTTGAGCGAAGTAGCTATTGTCTACCAATGAACTGGGTTTTGGGAGCTTTTTCAGACCCCCCAGAAACTCACAGCAATCACCGCAGCAGAGACACATCGCGAAAGTTTTTTGGGCATTACCTGGACTCACTACTAACCCTTTTTCTTCAGCAAAATCTAAGAGTTTAAGCGCCTCTTCTTGTGAGATTTCTCGTCCCCAACCATGGTCCAAGTAATAGTGGGCACCAGAGGAAAAACTCAAACAGATTTCCCTTTCTTGATGTCGAGAACACGTTCCCCCTAGCAGATCTTTCTTCTGCCTGCAAATGCAATTCTGCACCGAAATCTTGCTTTGTTGTTTGATTAGCTCCCGCGCATCATCATATGAAGCAATTTTTTTGGTAGCGTTGACCGCTTTGTTTACTGGTACCACTCGCAATTGGTGTGTGTCGTAAGATGTAAGTTCATCACGTAATCCATCTTCCATATACTGATCAAAATCCTCAGCAAATTCTTTGGTCATTCGATTGATTTGATACTCAAAGATACCAACGATGAACCAATTAGCTCGATATGTGTATGGTTCTTCTCGACGTGATTCGAAAATTAGTCCTTTATCACTCATCTGTGTCAAAAGAGACGCGACCCTCTTCGTGTCTTGTCCAGTCTTTTCGGCAATATCCGCCGCTGTTGCTGCAAATGGTGTGAGATGACAAGCCATTTCTGCCTCTTCTTCTGTAAAAAGCTGACGCAAAAGTCGTAGCTCGACTCCCGATTCTGTGCTTGGGAAACCCACGGGAAGTTGATGAAGGTGCTCCCGCAAGCGGTCATAAACATCTTGTTCAGTCATTTTATGTTCCACACTTCTTTTTGGCCTTTAAGACTGAATGAGTTTTTATGTTCTTGTTTGCCAAACTTTTTCGTAATCAGATTTAGATTATCGTTCTGAGAGTGATTGATTTCCTAGAATTAAAAACCAAACGAAGAATCAGATCGAAATACCAACATGGATTCAATAATTTTGATAATCAAATGAGTATTATTTGTAACCAGCAAAATTTAAAAGAAAGAAGTCAGTTAAAAAAGTCTCACCTAATCTTTCTCAATATAACACTGATACCACTTAATTTACCTTGGTGTGAGCAATTCAGTTATAAATGGTGAAAATATGAGTTCTAAACCAATTAATTTCATTTTTCAATCAAAAATATTTGTATTTTTATTGATAATTACAATGCTCCTTTCTGGTTCAGTAGTTATACTGAATCCAGTCGAGCCATCTACCCCAAAGTTAGGAAAAATCTCTATTCCAGACGAAAGAACTTTTGATCTAAGTACATATCCATATCTGGATCGTCAGGTTTTAGGCATATGGAATAGCCTTCGAGAGTTCTATTCAGTAGAAGACTTGTCAAATGAAAGTATAAATGATATAAGTATTCTTCCAGATATTTTGACTCATTATTTTTTAGCATTTACCACTTATGGCCTGGCACAGATTGTTGACTCCACTCCAAATTATAGAACACCTTATTATACGGAGTTGTTTGATAAAATCATTCAAATGATGAATTCTTCTACCATAGAATATTATGAATGGACTGAGCTAGGTTATACTCATGAATATTATTCAGCTTTTGGAAATGGTTTTCGGGGGCCAACAAATATCATGTGGACTGGCCATTACGCTCTAATGGAGTTATTGTATTACAATGTATTTCGTGGCTCTAAATATAATGATGAAATTAAATTCTATATGGATGATTGGAACACATCTCTCACGTCCACCTTAACCTGGGATAATAAAACCTCTTTAGACGACCAGGATCGTCCTCTTGGACGTTGGGGAGTGGGATTGATTCCTTGCGAACCTTATATTGTTTTTGTAGAGTGTAATAGTATTCCATTTTATGCGATGCGACTGTATGACGCACTTCATGATACAAACTATCAAGCTGCAACCTTACCAGGAATAGATTGGTGGCAGACACACATGACTGATGAAAAGGGAGTCCAAATTGATGGCTATTATGTTTTCGAGCCTTTATCTGGTCAACAATCGTCATTAGCGGAAAAAGTTGGGACGGTTCCTGGTCCTTCTTTGACTTATGGTTTAGAAAATGTTCCTAAAGTAGCAACGTATGGATCAACTTGGGCAATAGCGTTTTATAAGGCGTTTGGTGAAACTGAAATCGCCTCGACATATTACGATGCGTGGAAGGATCTTTTTGTACGCTATTCCCCTGGTGATCAAGCATATGCACCAGATTCTTACCACTTTCCTAGTAGATTTGGAATTTTTGATCTTATTGGGACCTTATTCGCTTATTTCTGTACTCATGAGATGGGAGATGAAGATCTTTTCCGTAAGTTGGAAAATTGGTTTTATGGTCCGTTTCCAGGTGAATGGGATGGATATAAGTATCGTTTTGATACGAGTGCTTTAGGGGATCTAGGACCGTTTATGGATCCAATTTTAAACTTTGCATACGCGTGGTGCCACGCAGATTCTACTTTGACAGATTTAATGGATCCTCGAGATGATGCTTTCTTCAATACTACTCCTTATATTTCCAGTGAAAGTACCCTTGATGGACTCTTTATTTACCAAGCATATTATGATGAAGCTGAACAAGCATTTATTCTTACAGTGGAAACAAACGAAGATACAGTACTTACAATCGATCAATTTCAAAATGTAAAAGAAGTTTATACAAAATCAGGTGAGTATAATGATTGGAGTCTGATTGGAGATCAGATGTTGCTTACCCTCTCACCTGGGACTTATTCTTTTGTCATTATCTGAGGTGTAAAGTAATGGAAGAAAAGACGACCTTAAAGTCTCAACTATTATCTTTTTTACGAGTTGAATCGAGTAGGATGACAAAGTGGACTACTGGTGGAACACTTATAGGTATAATTGCGTATTTTATCTTGGCATTAATAGATTTACCAAAATACACGTTTATGGGTCTTAATCTCGGAATTACGGTTATTCCTATCAAGGGTGGGATTGATCTAGGGCTTGTGGTTATTGTTCTAGTTGCGGCCTTTTGTGGACCATTGGCGGGATTTTTTGTTGGTTTAATTGGGTCTTTAGGCGCGGATATCCTTTACACACAACAAATCATTGCTCTTGGAGGCGTCAATTTAGCCTTGGGCATGTTAGGGTTCATTGTTGGCATTCCCCATTATACGAAGGACGAAGGATTCGCTGATGGGAAAAAAATCGCCTTACTTATTCTATTTACTCTTGCAGGCTATTTCCTTATGACAATATTCTATCTAGTCAGTTTAATCGTAATTGCTGGACAGAGCTTTGAAGGTACTCTCCTCTTTAATTTTGCTCCGTATTTCTCAATTACTTTAATTTCACTTCTCCTATTTGCACCTGTAGCAGTTAGAATCAGCGAAATTATCGTTAATGAAGGTATGAAGATTCTAGAATCTCGAGTTGAGACTGATTAGCAATTGGATTAGAGTGTAGAGACTATTCAAATTTTTTTTATCTAAAAATTTAGAAGTGGTTTAATAAAAATATGAAAAATGAGAATAATTTCAATCGTATTTCTACTACTCTTTACTATGTTCACTTAATTCAAGGAAAGTAGGAATGTGAAAACCCGAACCTACTTAGCGATTATTGGATTTATGTTTCTTTTTATTATCACGCATGCCCTCATTTCAGAGTTTGGTTTCTTTAGAAGGACATATGAGAATATTATCCCCTTTTTAGGTGGTTTTTCTCCATCTATTACTCATGACTCTGTATCAACCCGTAATCCAGCCCTTGAAGCATTCTTTGCTATACTTTCAGATCTTCCAGGGGCTTATTCTTTTTATGTTTCTCCAATCATCTTAACAGCTCCCAGTGTGTTAAACGGCCAAGTTAATGGGCAAGCTGTTCCTCAATGGAGTGGTGTTCAGAATCCTCAAGCTGGCTCTTGGGCGGTTCTTCAGACCCAACAACTAATTTTTTTACTATTCATAGCATTAGTAGTGATAACTTCTTCTTCTTGGGTCATCAAACGTTTCTATCACAGACGGAAGCAGAAAGGGAGAGAATAGTCAGGTATGGGACTCAAGAAACAATTAAACCTATGTCGTCATGCTTTTCGTAATATCCAAGTATATTCAAGAAGAACTATTAGTATTATAATTTCAGTTAGTATTATCATTGGAATACTTACTGCAGTTGATTTTTTACGTGAGGGAATCAACCAGGATGTGAATGCATCATTAGCTTTTGCCCCTGATATTTTAGTACAAGGTTACGACGCTGGAAGAGTCGTTCCAGTTGACAACGCGAAGATACAAGAAATTGAAGCGATTGAAGGGATAAATCTTGTTACACCTAGAGTATGGGGATATCTTTCTGCAGAAAATAAACTCTACACGATGATGGGGATCGAAGTAGATAGATATCCTATTAATAATGCTAAATTAGAGTTTGAGATTCGTTCTGGAAGATTTTTGGAAGAGAATGAGGATCATCCCGTTTGTGTGATCGGTTCTGGGGTTGCTGAAGTCTCATTTGCACAAGTTGGTTCATTTTTATTGCTTACTGACATTAATGGCCAAGAATATGATATGGAAGTCGTAGGAATTTTCTCTGTAGCTTCGAAAATATACACTCATGACTTAATCTTAACAGATATTCAATACAGCTGTGAATTCTTTAATATGAACATAAATAGCTCCACTGACATAGCTGTATGGATCAACCCTAGCTCAACTGTTAGTTCTTCTGAAATTGCTTCGACGATTGGTGATACAGTAGATGAAATTAAAGTGATTGACAAGTACACTTTGGGAAATTTGATTCTTCACACAACAAATGAAAGAGCAGGTTACTTCACAATTATCTGGACAGTCTTATTAATAGGCTCCCTGTTGTTTGCGTTCACACTTTCTTCTGCTATTTCAGTTGACGCACGCAAAGAAATTGGCCTGTTGAAGACCTTAGGATTTACCACATTCGACGTTCTCGAAATAAGATTAATCGAATATACCTTTACAGGATTTATCGCTTCCACTATCGGAATTTTTGGGGCAATTATTTATGATTTCTATCTGGGGGCTCCAATCTTAGCGGATTTTATGTTAGGGTGGTCTGTAGTATTTCCACCATTTATCTTGCCGCTCAAAGTCACATTTGACAGTTTGTTGATAGCTTATGGGATTGGAATTATCCCATTGTTAATCGGTACAGTTATTCCTGCTTGGAAGAATGCCATTACTGAACCTGATGAGGTACTTAGAGGTCTTTAAAATGGAGTCCAAAGAAATTATTGAGACCAAAAAGCTCTGGAAGGTATATGAAGTAGGGAAACAAAAAGTCAATGCGATTTGTGATGTTTCAATCCGAATACCCAGAGGGAAAATAACATGTGTCGCAGGATCCAGTGGTAGTGGCAAATCGACTCTTCTTGCCTTGATTGGTCTTCTAACATATCCAACTAGGGGTCAAGTTGTGCTTGAGGGCGAATCTATGAAAGGGATGTCAGAGATTACTTTAACTAAGTATAGGAAAGAAAGGTTTGGTTTCCTCTTTCAATCTCAATATCTTCTACCTCAGTTTACTGCACTTGAAAATGCTCGCTTACCTCTCTTTTCACGCGATATTTCCTTAAAAGAAGCTGATGAACAAACACGGAAAATACTAGAAGATTTTGATTTGAAAAAACGAATAAATTTTCGAGCAAGAGAACTATCAGGAGGGGAAGCCCAACGAGTATGTATCGCACGAGCATTAGTTACTAATCCCTCGATTTTGATCGCGGATGAACCATCGAGTAGTATTGACTCTAAATTGACGGATGAATTTCTACAGCTAATTTCAGAGCTTAAATCAAAACACCAGCTCACTGTTATCATGGCCTCACACGATCCTCAAATTTTAGAAGTATCTGATAAAGAGATAGTTCTTAAGGATGGAGTAGTGGAGAAAAATTTAGGAACGAGATGAGTGAAATATTATGATTAATAATGACACTTTTCAACAACGATTGAAAGAAATTGTAGGTATGATTAGAAAATATGGATATCAAATGCTTGAAGGACTGACCTCAGATGAGTTGACTTGGCGTCCTGACGGAACAAGAGCCAGAACAATTCAGAGTTATCTTGGACACATTATTAACGCTGAAATATATTGGTTAAAGACTCTTGATGACGAAAAATTTGATTACCTCCCGAAAGATGCTTCTTTTGAGGAATTGATGGACATATATCATCAGTTAGAAGGCCACATTGTTCAATCGATAGAAAAGGCCTCTCCTGGTGATTTAATTCTTTTGGCACCAATATTTCAAGAAAAACAGCTCCGTCAGAAAGGATCTTTAGCGTGGATGGTTGAGAGAACATCATTACATGCTATTCATCATTTTGGCCAGGTGGCTCACATCCGCTATTCGCTTGAAAACCCCCCGAGTATAAAGCCAAGGTGGGGGAAAGTGATGGATACTTTCATTTTTCTAAATGATTTTAAACAAGAAATTGAGGAATGAGGGAAAAGAATCCCTTTAACCTTTATTAACAACCTAGTCTTCTTGAGATTACTAGGCGTTGCATTTCACTTGTTCCCTCACCTATTTCCAATAATCGCTGATCTCGATAAAAACGTTCCACTGGGTACTCTTTCATAAGACCGTATCCTCCATGTATTTGAACAGCTTGGTGAGCTACTCTCTTAGAAACTTCAGAACAATATAATTTTGCCATGGCAGCTAATTTCTTGTACTCATCTCTGCCTTGATCAAAGTACCATGTAGCTTTGTAGAGAAGATTTCGTGCAGCTTCAATCTCTACTGCCATATCAGCCAGCTTGAAAGCGTTAATTTGAAACTTTGAGATTGGTTTACCAAATTGCTTTCGTTGTTTCGCGTACTCTAAAGCAAGTTCAAAAGCACCTTGTGCACACCCTAATCCCATCGCTCCAATGGAAAGCCTTCCTTTATCTAGAGTATCTAGCATTTGATGAAAACCTTCTCCTCGTGAACCAAGCATGCTGCTTTCAGGCACTCTACAGTCAGTAAAATAAAGTTCAGAAGTTATGGATGCTCGCCAGCAAATTTTTTTGTGCATCGTTCTGGTTTCGAATCCATTGGTATCTTGATCGACAAGAAAACAAGTGTACTCTCGTCCACGTCCGTCAGCTCTGGTGCCAGTGACAGTTTGTACAGTAGAACCGAGAGATACAGGAGTAGATCCATTGGTAATGAAAATTTTTGACCCATTTATTACCCATTCATTACCATCTTGCACTGCTTTCGTTTTTGTACCACCTGCGTCACTACCGGCATCAGGTTCAGTTAAACCAAATCCCCACAATTTTTCCCCAGTAGTTAGCTTTGGTAAATAGTGTTCTTTCTGTTCATCTGAGCCGAAATAGTAAATCGGTCCGATACCTAGCGAATTATGTGCAGCAACGGTAGCAGCTTGAGATCCATCTATCCTTGCAATTTCTTCGACTGCTACAATGTATGAAAGATAAGATAAGCCACTTCCTCCATATTCTTCAGGAATACTAACACCCATTAGACCGAGATCTCCCATTTTCTTGGTTAAAACAGGCGAAAACTCCTCCTTCGCGTCAAGTTCTTCGGCAACAGGTTTAATCTCTTTTTCAGCAAACTCTCGAACTGCATCACGCATCATCGAGGCTTCTTCAGGTAAGTCGAAATTCATAGTCATACATTTTCCACCTCATGATTTCTTGAAGATTTATTTTCAATGCCTTTGGAATTTTTTACTCTAAATAAAGTGCTTCTTAATTTTAGAAAGCATCTTCAACCTCCCCATTTTAAACTTTCATCATATTGATTATTTGAAAATTATTCCTAAAAGAATAACAAATCTTTGTTTAGTTAGGCTTCTACATGTTGTTCTGGAAGAACAGTATACCAAACTATTCCTATCAACCCAAAAATGAGGCCCACAACAGCACCTACCACAAGAGACATGAGAATGAAACCAATGAATGGAAAATTGATTGGTGGTCTTCCTGAGTCATCAGATGGAGAACTGAATACACCAGTGTTATAAGAACCTCCCAGCAATATAACAACGAACAAGATTAGAGAGCATACAATACCAATCGTAAGAAAAAATAATGGGCCACCCTTTGAGACCGTATGTCCCCCATAGATTTTTACGAATAAAGAACCAGGTTTTTTTTGCACTTCATTATCAGGCAAATGAAGTTCACCTCAATATGAATGATTAGGATCTCGCCTGTTTTATATAAAATCCTTTCTCATAAGTTGAAATAATTTAATTCATGGGTTGAATTAAATTAAAAATTTTAAACTACTCCCAGCAATAAGAAGAAAATATAGTGACCAATGAGTATCAATAAACCACCAGTGATAGATATCATGCTTAATACTCGTAAATAACCAAGAACAGGATGAGTTTTCTCGGTACTCTCGACATCTGTTTTAACAAGCTGTTTTATGATCACCTGCCAACCTACTGAGGCTAATCCCAACCAAATAGCTATAAGAAATGGAACCATTGACGGCCAACGTTTCACAATGCAGAAAGGACAATGATGAGCTTCACCGAGGGGTTGTACTAGAATATCTTTTGAGGCAAAAATCCAGAGAGGAGTAATAAATTCTTGTAAAGAAATTACAAATAATGGAATAACAACAAGAGTTAAAGCCGCAGAACCTATTAAAAGTCGTGGATTAACTACTTGAAAGAATTGAAGGGCTATAATTGATATTAACATGATCAGGGTCAGAATAAAAACCAATATTGCTGTATTTTCACCCAGAAGAAGCAATGGAGAATAATCTGCAGCTTCATTTAGGACATTTCGGCAACAGTTGACTTGAATGGGTTCTAAAAACCAAAAATAGGCTAAGTCGAGCCCCGAGTCAATTATGAGCAGTGGAAACATAGTGAACAAAAATCCTTTAGAAAGAAGTAACGAAAGAGTAAGTTTTTTAGTCTGCTTGTTTATGTAATCTAGTATCAACCACAATCCGTAACCAAAGGGAATAATCAACTTAACAAGAAGATCAATAAAGCCAATTGGATTCGCCTGTAACACTCCATAAGGACACATGGCTCCTGGGATAATCGGTACGAGGGCTACAAGAACATAATAAAAGTAAAACACGTTCACCGAGCGAGATACCAGCAAAATTACACAAATCATACTGAGTAAATAATATTTCTTTTCTGCGGAATGATATTCCTCCACTTCTTCTTCTAATTTTGATTTGATAATTCCATATGAGATGACACTCCCATAACCTGCTAATAAAAGAGACAAGAACCCCAAAATTAATTGAATAGCAATATGGAAATTCCAAATCATGGTTTGAGAGCTCCACTTTATGAAAAAACTGATATTGCGATCGCTGTGAGATCAATACATTTAAAATCTTTCTGATGATAGAGGAATAATATAAAGATATTCTGGTTGTAGGGTGTTCTTACTATGGCCTCCTTGAAAAAGTTCATCATTATTCTAGCTGTTCTAGCAATGGTGTCATTAGGAGGAGTTATAGGTTTTAATTTGGTACGAATGATGTTTGATACCGATCCCCCGACAATCTTATCTGTAGGATATAATCAAAATCCAAAGGTTAATTCATCCTCTACAATTGAGATTTATGTAGACGAAATTTCTGGTATTGAGTCATGTAAAATCTATTACCGTATAGACGGTAGTGATTGGATTTCCCAAGAAATGCGCCGTTATATTATTCTCTGTTGCCCTCCTCGTTATTTAATTCGATTAGGGCCATATAATGAGATAGGAGCCCAATACGACTTTTATTTTGAAATTGTAGATAAGAAAAATAATATACTAATTTCTGATATCTATTCATTTGAAATAAAAGATTCTTGAAGTTAAAATATTGAGGAATGGAATAATAGAGGATGATCTTTCTAGTTCATGACTTTTTTCTAAAAATGCATGTTGACAAAAGCTGAAAGCATATAAAATTACATTTATTAGGAATTAAGTATGAATTAGGCTTGAATGGTAATTTCACAAGGAAAAAATTTGTGATTTCATTGATTTTACACTTCTATTTATAAGAGAAAAAGGATAAAAAGACATTCTTATTAAAGGATTGGAGACACAATCAAGAAGAGAAGCCAACCCGACATATATGATGAATATCTAACACATTTATCAAGCATATGAATACGAGAGCTTTAAGTTGTTTTGAGGAGTAAGAATGGAAGTGGATAAGCGGTTAGTTGTTATATCAGCAGGAGTCGAACTTCCCCCTTTGCTTTTAGAATTCCTCCAAGCTGATTTGAGTTTTACAATTATCCTCAATACTTCCGCTGATTTCTCATTATCAAATAATCAAAAGAGAGAACAAGAGAAGGAAAAGGGAGGGGAAGTGTGGTATCATCATGAAATTATTACGCTCGCAAATACTATTGTTCCAGATGATCTAACAAAAAGTTCCTTAGCAAAGGTTTTTTCAAAACCTATTGCTCAAACCCGTATTCCTCTAAGCGATGCTGAAATGTTCTTAGTTCAGTGGGTCAGCGAACGGAAAAAGGCAAATCAAAGTTTTAATGAGTTTTTCAAGGCACTTACTGATTATGCTGGCACATGCCTTAATGTATTCCCCTTAAAGTTTCCAGAAGAAGTTGTGACAATAAAAACAGCAACAACTCAGGTTCCACTGCGATATTTCCAAATCACAGGTTATGTAGATCGCAAGGCGGAACAAAAAACTGATCTTGAAGAGCTGCAGAAGCTTTTAGTTGAATATCAAGAGAGTAAGGATAAAAAGAAAGCGAAAAAGCAGATTGAAATCACAGGATTAAATCTGGATCGAGATATCTTAACTGAAGAAGCAAAAGAGGAAATCGCTGAAGCAGATGCAATCCTTTTGTTAGCTGAAGATCCTTGTTCATTAGCTCTTCTTCTATTACACAAGGAATTTACTAAGACTGTTAAAGAATCAAAAGCCTCTGCAACTTTAGTCTGTCCAAGTCAATTCACCTTTCGTGAGCAATTCATTCTTCAATTATTAGGAGTTAAACCTACTTTACTTGGAATTGCAGAACTAAGTGCTGGGATAGTAGACCACCTCGTAGTTGGCCCCGATGATGCAAGTGAGGTTACATCTCTCCGTTCTAAAGGTTTCAATGTCATCATGGAGGATATGACTAAGAAAGAGGGGAAGAAGGGCTTATCTACAATTCTGAAAGGTATGGGAATCTCCCTCAAAGATATTTCCGTCATTTCAGAAGAATCTGATACAAAACCTACCCTCGAAGAACTTGTAACTCAATTATCCTATAAGGTCGAAAAAACAGCTGAAATCGAAGAATCTGACGTTTCAGACACAACTGAAAGTATTGAAGCTAAAATATCCGATGAACCTACTCCAGATGAACCTCTTCCTCTCCCAGTGGAATTATTAGACATAAAAGAGAAAGATTTTGATTTTGCTGATCCATCATTAGCTTTCACTCAAGAAATGATTGAAGGACTGATGCAAGAGCTAACAGATGAATTTCCAGCAACAGATCAGAAGGTCAAAGTTACCACAGAAAATATTCTGGAGGAGGAAATAGGGGAAAGTAGCACTCAATATGAGGACCAAGAAGCTTTTACTGAAGCAATACAAACACTTCTGAAGTCAGAAACGATTGATAACTCAAGCGATCTCGTTCTAGGCATTAGAGATGCCATATCAAAGAATACAGACATGGCAACTTATGCGGCAAAGAAACTCACTGCAGCTTTAGAAACACAATATCCTCAACTCATACAGATATATCTCGACTTCCTAAAACCCAGACGATTAACTTTCATAAAAGAACTTCTGGATTGGTTGTTAACAGATCTAGAATCACCTGACTTTGTGGGTTTTGCTCAACGGGTTTCAGTTATCATATCAATGAGTAAAATTGACGTTCAATTTATTGAGATTTTTATGAAACACGTTGTCGATTACCATGTTTCAAAATCTCTACCCCCTATAGAACGAGAGCATGTTCGAACATTAATAGGGATGATAACAGCTCGTAACGTGACCTTACAACGGCGCGCAATCCGAAGTTACCTCAGCCATTATGAATCACCAGGGATAAAACTTGATGAAATCTGGTTAGGACTTCTTAAATTTGACGCAGCCCTAGTAGCTCTTGAAATCATTGAACACCAGAGTGAATTGGGAGTTAAAATCGTACAGGATGTATTAACAAGGAATTTTGGTTCATTTGGAAACATAATCTATGATGTATTTCATGCATATCAAGAAGGAGATCTCCAACGAGTATTAACAGTCGCAGGAACACTTTCAGACGCGTTACTAAGAAAAGGGCGGAGAAAGGAATTAGCAGAAAAAATCACTAAATTTGGGAGTGTTCCAATTGAAACATTAGCAAAAAGTGTAGAAATAGATCCAAAAGAGCTTGAAGAACTTATATATGAAATGATTAATGAAAATGAAATAAACGCTAAAATCGATGTTGTAGAGGGACGTCTTACCATTGTACAATTAAATGAGAAAAAGAAATCTAAGGAAGAGGATGAGGAGTAAGAATAGATAGGATTTCTTTTAGGGTGTTGGGATAATATTAGCTAAAATAAGTATTATTGCAAGCAGAATTGTGACCACAAAGATCCATATGATATTCATTCGTCTAACTTTTACTGCTTGTCTTTTAGAGAGGCCTCTGCTTTTAACTCCGAATATCCAGAATACGCCAGTACAAGAGAGATTGATCGCTAATATGTTTAGGAGTAATAGGCCCGTTGCTCGAAGGGCGTAATCCCATTCACCTAACGCACCTAAGATTCCAATTGTTGCCGCAGGAGGACATAACGAAGCGGCAATAGCTACTCCTACTATGGAAACATCTAATCCTCTAGCAACGATAATTCCCGCTGCAAGACCACCCAGCAGTGCGAGAGAGATAGTGGGGACAGTCAAAGCTGTACGATTAAGTATTTCAGAATAAATAGGAGAACCGAAATCATCAATTTCATTTATGTCAATACTCATGAAAAAGTGAAATATGCTTCCGATAAAAGCTCCTATTATCACTGTTGTAGAAATACCTGTTATCTCTGCAAGTAACCCGCGTTTGATAAAAGATGTCGTCTCAAGACTCAACAACCCGAGTGATGTGAGTACGATTGGTCCTAGAAGAGGAGCTACAATCATACTAGCAATGATAACAACCACGTCGCTGTTAAGAAGTCCAAAAGCTGCTAAAGCAGCTGCAAGAACATTCATAAGTAGATATGAACGAGAAAGTCCTGAGATCTCTCCTAGATTAGCTAATATTTCTTGCCTATTCACACCTGCACTCGCAGGTAGAATATCCTCCTCTTTCTTACTAGAAATGAGTAAAGACACAGGTCTGACAACGATATCACCATAAGCTACTCCAATTCCACGAGCTTTCAGTTCCTCCAATGCAAAGTTTGTTTGATAATCATCAACCCTACATTCAAAACGAATCGATTCACCAAAATCATAACTAGTGGCTTGAAGAGAGAATTCTTTAAGAAATTCATCCATTAATGTTTTACGATCCGTAGGTAGGGTGACTTGTATTTCCTTCATAAAATTCACCTATAGAAAGGGATTACTAACATTAACAAAGAATTATCGAAATTTTAAATTATATTTAACCTACCTTGAAGATAATTCAATGAAGGATTATCCGAAAATTATAGATTAAAAAACTAAACCTAAATCAAGGTGGTAATCATTAAAAAGAAAATTTCTAAAAAGTGATTAATAGATTTAAGTGAAGAATAAAAGAAAAGTATTAATTCATCTCTAACATCAGAATTTACTTAGCTTTAAATAACTCATCAACAGGCTAACGAATGACAATGATTCCCAGTTCGCATAAGGAACAACTGAAAAACATTCAAACTAGAGTTATTGAAGTTGTTTCAAAGCCCAGTGTCTCCTATCTCTGGTATTTTTTTATTGTTTTATTCTTCTTTACTCTTGTCTTATTTCCAACGATTTTTGTTTTAATCTATGCGTTCTTGGAATTTACTATTATCCAATCTGAGGTACTTTCTAATCCGACAATCATGTCTGAGATTTTGGAGGCCTTACTATACTCAATTACTGTATCAGTTACGATTACAATAGTTGATTTGATATTTGGTCTCCCCATTGCTTGGGTATTGGTACGAAAAGAATTTCGGTTCAAATCGGTCTTAAATAGCGTCATTGAGCTCCCGTTGGCTGTTCCTACAGCTGGTCTTGGTTTTTCGGTAGCACTTTTTTGGGGAGTGACCCCAAATGTACCCGTCAAACCTATTTTTGCTTTGAATTTCATCCAAGATGCGCTACCTATTTTAATTCTCTTCCATTTTACCACAACATTTCCTTATGTAGTTCGGTCATTAGCAGCTATTTTAGAGGAAATTGACATCACACTAGAAATTGCTGCTCGAACATGTGGAGCAAGTAAGTTTACGGCAGCAAGAACTGTTACTCTTCCTTTATTCCGTTCTGGAGTTGCAACAGCAATGGTACTAAGTCTTGCAAAAAGCTTGAGTGATACTGGTGGTGTGATGACACTGTTAGCAACGATTAGTAGCCTTAAACAGACAGGTACTGTTTTAATCGGAAACTGGAAACATGACTACCAAGATTCGATAACAGCAGGGGAGGAACCACTTAGTTATCTATTACCTGGAATGGCTTTTATGAGTGTATTAATGATCTTTATCGCATTATGTCTTGTTTTTCTTGCGAAAATTTTGGCAAAACGAGCAAAATTACCATTTCGAAGAGTGGTTCCCAGCTTTGAGTGGAAAATAAGTGAGGGGACGGCACCAAAAGCTCGGTCAGTTTTGGCCTTCGGTTTCTTGGTGTTTTTTGTCTTAATTCCCTCGTTTTTTCTAGTTCTGTATATTTTTCAAGGAGCAAGTGCAGAAAAACTTCTCACTGCTGACTGGCTTCTCTTTGGTCAAAGTATTTTACTATCAGTAATAGTGGCGACTGTTGCAACAATTGTAAATGTTTGTTTAGGAGTTCCAATGGCGATTCTTATTACTCGAAGAAATCATATTTTATCTCGTATTCTTGATGCACTTGTTGATATTCCTTATGTTGTACCAAGTGCAGCGTTAGGGTTTAGTGTAGGCTTATTCTGGACTACTCAAATCATTTTTCCCACAAATGAATTCTTTTTTGTTATTATGGCACATATCAGTATGACTTTCCCTTTTATTGTTCGAAATACCATTGGAGGATTAGCGGAACTTGATCCTGCATATGAAGATGCTGCACGAAGCTTGGGTGCTCGACCTTTTCAAACGTTTCGTCATGTTACTCTCCCTGTGGTAAAGTTCTCAATTGTTGCAGGAGCTATTATGTCTTTTACCCGTAGTATTGGGGAAACAGGAGCTACACTAGCGGTGTCTCCTGAGTCAATCACTGCACCTGTTTTCATTGTCGCTCTGATAAAGGGTGTAGAACCTGATTACTTCTTTGCAGCTCTCACAACAATGATCCTCATCTTAATTTCTTCTCTACTTATCTTCGTCTTACGGGCCAGGGTAACAAAAAAAGGCGAACGTAAATCGTAGGAGACTATTGTATGGTAAAAGCTCATATAGAAATTCACAACTTGAACAAACGCTTCGGAAAGCTTTACGCCATACAAGATTTCAATTTAGAAGTAGAACGTGGAGAATATGTGGTGATTCTAGGCCCAACAGGCGCAGGGAAAACCACTCTTCTGAAATTAATTGCGGGATTAGTCAAACCAACTTCAGGAAAAATATTCAAGAATGATGTGCTATTAAATAATATTCCGTCTGAAAGACGCAATTTGGCATATTTGCCTCAGACATCAGATTATTCACTTTTTCCTTATATGAATGTGTGGGAAAATACGATTTTCTCCCCAAAAATGAAAGGAAATAAACCACGGGAAGAGTTAATAGCATTAGGAGACGAAATATTAGATCTTGTGAATCTTCGACAAAGATACAACGCATATCCACATGAACTAAGTGGAGGGATGATGCAACGGGTCGCTTTAGCACGAGCGATAGCAGCAGATGCGGATGTTTTCTTGTTAGACGAGCCATTACGCGCCTTAGACGCAAGATTACGCATTCGATTACGAACAGAAATCCGAAAACTAGTGAGTGATCTTGAAAAAACAACATTTCACGTCACACACGACCAAGAAGAAGCCATAGCAGTTGCAGATAGAGTGTTAATCATTAATGAGGGAAAAATAGTCCAATTTGATATCCCTGAAGAAATTTATGATTATCCGTCTACATTATTTGCAGCGTACTTTTTTGGTACAACAAATCTAATACCAGCAACAAAGGCACGAAATAAAAATAATGGGGAAGTAGTTCAAGCAGGGGAGCATAGGATTACCGTTAAATCCAAGGATATTTACCGTAGCTTTGATCAAAATGACAATTATACTGATGAAGAAATCGTGCTTGCGATTAAAGCAGAAAAGATCCATGTGACCCCATTAATTGAGAATACAACTGAGTCACACTCTAAGGCTAATATCTTTGAAGGAACTGTTGAACAGGCTTTCTTCCTAGGAAAATGGGCAAATCTCGCTGTTCGGGTTGAAGGACTTTTAAAGAAAGAGCTTCATGTGAGTATTCCTTCATCAGATCTTCAGCAGTACGATGTTGGAACTAATGTTAGATTAGAAATCCCTTCTGAGAATATATCTTATTTTTCTGAACCTTGGGAAGTAGTTAGAAAACTGGAGATGAGTTAGATGCCAAATGTACAATTAAAAGGGGTTTCTAAGTATTTTGGACGGATTAAAGCCCTTGAGGAAGTTGATTTAGAAATCAAAGATGGGGAATACATTGGAATTTTAGGTCCGTCCGGATGTGGGAAGACCACGCTAATAAATTGTATAACTGGAATCGTTGAACCAACATATGGAACGATCTTGATTGACGAAAAAAATGTTGAAAACCTTCCTATTGAACGAAGAGACTTTGCAATGGTATTCCAAAGTATCGCACTATTTCCTCATATGACAGTTGAGCAAAATGCCGCTTATGGACCTTATGTAAAGGATGAACCTAAACAAACCCAAGAGGAAATAAGCGAAGAAATGCTTCGATTAGTAGATCTACTTGAACAAAAACAGTTACGTCCTCGTTCTTTAAGTGGGGGAGCTAAACAAAAGACTGC
>JAEOTU010000083.1 GCA_016839665.1 Candidatus Hodarchaeota archaeon | reverse complement strand
TGTAATTGGTATTTGTTAGAGTAGCAGCCTTATAAGACATAAAAAAAAATTTCAATTTGAAAGTTGATCCATGAATTTTGGATTTCTTTAAAACCGAGAAATAACTACCACTAATTCAATTAACTCATGAAACTTTAGATTGACGATAGATTTTTCTTAAATGCTTAAATATATCTAGAGGAGGAGATGGAAAACTGAGTAATATGAAAGTACGGCTTATGGAGCATTTTCCTCCGAACCTGAGATTTCACTATCCTTGGCGACCGTATCAGAAGCGGATTTTAACGGAGTTAGAAAGATATTTAGATGATTCTCGTCTTCATATCGTGGCAGCACCAGGATCAGGTAAAACAATATTGGGCTTAGAAGTCACATTAAGACTCAACAGACCGACTATTATTTTTGCGCCTACTATCGCAATTAAAAATCAATGGATCGACCGTTTTGTTACCCATTTTATTCCTGATCAACAGAAACCGTCTTGGATTTCTGATAATATTAAGGAACCTCAATTTTTGACCGTCTCCACCTATCAAGGACTCTTTAGTGCCATGTCTGGACTGGATGAGGAGGAGAAGAAAAAATCTCCACAGCGGCCAACTCGGAAAATTGACGTAGTTCGTCTTTTAAAAAGCCAAAATGTTGAAACAATTATTGTCGATGAAGCCCACCATCTGCGGAGGAGCTGGTGGATGAACCTACGAGAAGTAATTCAGGAATTAGCCCCTCGTACTGTTGTTGCTCTGACTGCAACTCCTCCATATGATGTTTTACCTGCAGAATGGGAACGTTATACGCAATTATGCGGACCAATTGACACTGAAGTCAGTGTTCCTGAACTTGTAAAAGAACGAAATCTCTGTTATCATCAGGATTATGTACTTTTTTCCACACCAACAGATGATGAATCAGCAGAAATCATCCGATTTAGAAACAAAATCTGGAGTCTCATTGACGAGATTAACAATGATGGTTCACTTAAAGATTACTTAATCACCCACGGATGGATTGATGATCCAACTAATCATATAGAGGCCATCCTAGAAGAACCAGCTCTTTTTTCAAGTATGCTTGTATATCTGAATAGTCTTGGGGTGAACATTCCCAAGAGAACTTTAAAAATTGTGAATTCTAATCCGAAAGATCTCCCCAAAGTCTCGCTTGCGTGGTTGGAGATTTTATTTACAGGCTTGATTTTTAATTCCTATCCTTCCTTAGACGCTCTTCCCCCATTTCTAATCGAAATACACGATCAATTGAAAACTTTGGGGGCGGTTGAAAGAAGAAAAGTATGCTTAGAAGGTGTAGAAGAGATAGAACGTATTTTAAAACAAAGTTTATCGAAACTAAAGAGTATAGTTGAAATAATGGCTTTAGAGTCAACCCATCTTAGTGATTCGTTAAGACAGGTCATTTTAACAGATTATATTCGAAAAGAATACTTACCTAAGACTCCTGAGGATGAGATAGTTATCAACAAGATAGGAGTAATTCCCATCTTTGAAGAAATAAGGCGTTACCTGAAATCAAATTCAAGAAGGATTAATGAACCAAAATTGGGAGTGTTGACTGGATCTATTATAATTATTCCCCAAATAAGCCAATTTTTATTTAATCAGATTATTGAGGATGAGAAGCTGCCTTTAGATCGATTAACGATTACAGCATTAAAGCATGATCCCAATTATCTTAGAGTAAAGTTTAAGGCTGCCGATAAAAAGAAACGAGTTGAAGTGATTACCCGATTATTCACGGAGGGAGGGTTAAACGTTTTAGTGGGGACAACCTCGCTCCTAGGAGAAGGATGGGATGCTCCATCAATCAACTCTCTTATACTAGCTTCTTTTGTGGGTTCTTACATGCTGAGTAATCAGATGCGTGGCAGAGCTATTAGAATTGATCCCAACAATCCTCCGAAAACCGCTAATATTTGGCATCTAGTGTGTTTAGATTTACCTTCGTTGAAAGCTAGAATTGGATTCCTTCCTGATCAGAATGCCATTGGAGATGATTTTCACATCTTACAACGACGATTCAAGGGATTTCTTGGGGTGGCTCTTGATAGACCCATTATTACAAACGGACTTGAGCGATTAAATCTTAAAAAACCCCCGATAAGTTCCAACGAAATAAAAAATTATAACCACCTGACCAAGACCATGGCTATTAACCGAGAAAAGATGGCTGAAGACTGGGAAGATGCTTTACGATCAAATAAAGGTTATAAGCTAATACAGGGAGTTAGAGCAAGTCCATCAAGTCTACCCCGCTTTTATGTCTTTACGAATACTATAGCTGCCATTTTTTGGCAGGGAGTTATGACCTCGTTACTTTTTCTCGCACTCTACCTTCGGGGATTACGTACTGTACGATTCGATGGAGGGTGGGAGATTCTTGTACTTATTTTACTCCTTGGCTTTTTTCTCGGGTTTTTGATCTTTCTACCGTATTTTTTCAAAGCTATGTGGCTTTTTTTGAGACATGGTCCTTTGAAAGGCAGCATGAATCAGGTTGCGAATGCATTGTTGTTATCTCTCTGCAATACTTGGAAAATCCATACCCAGTTCAAAGAAATCAGTATTAAAACTGAAAAAGACGAGGTATATTTGGGAGCGGTTAGATGCTATATCCAAAATTGTACTAAGAGAGAAGAATCGATTTTTCTCGATGCCTTTGAGGAACTCCTTAGTCCGATTGAAAATCCCCGTTATCTTTTGAAACGTAAATCTATCTGGGGGAGAATTTTCAGACGACAGGATTATTTAAGCCTTCCTTCTATCTTGGCAACGAACAAGGAATATGCACAGGAATTTAGTAAGAATTGGGCCAAATATGTTGGGAAGATGGAGTTAATTTATACCCGAACCTTAGAAGGACGCCAAATTCTTCTGCAAGCTCGAACAAAGAGCTTATCGGCAAGGTTTGTGGAAAAATCAGACCGAATTAGTTCGTGGCAGTGAAAATTGGTTAATTATAATAGGAAGGAAGGTTTATATAACTCATTAGATTTAGAACTCTTTAAAAATGAAAGAAAGGATGAATCGGAACTTATATGCAAAAACAGTCAAGTAAGTCATTAGTACGAAGATTATTTACTGCCTTTCGTGAGCAACTTCAACGAATGGCTGCTCCTAAACTTCACCACGAGGATTTAAGTGGTTTAGCAACCATTTATCGTCTAGAGGAGTTGGATAGTTCTTGGGCCTTAATAAATCCCGATTTAAATCTCTGGAGATATTACGACGCAGTACCAAATATCGAGTACAAGAGGGATGATTTAAGTCGGTTTCGACCCTTGTTACTTGTACATGGTTATATGTCTAATCATACTACTTGGAATTGGATGGTAAACCAGCTTTGGAAAGATGGGTTTCGAATTATCTTCGCGTTTGAGATGCCTGATTATAAGAAGGGCTTTGAACATAATATGAAGTTTTTAGCGCGGGTTGTGGACTATATCCTCGAAATTGAACCTGTATTCAATGAAATTGATATCTTAGGACACTCTATGGGCGGAGCGATAACCAAACATTTCATCAAATTATATCAAGATTCTTCCAAGGTACGCCTTTTTATTGGTTTAGGTCCACCTTTAACTGGAGTTTTTAAGCTTTGGAAGACCCTTGCATCGTTCGATTATGCTTATCAAACAGGAAATGATTTTACTGATACAGATGGATTGCTAGCTCAGATTAATGAAATTATTACTGATGAAGCATTATATCGATTAACACAGGTCAATTTCTACGGCTCTCTTCGTCGATTTCTTGGCTCAGATGGCTTTTTTAAGAACAAACCTGTATCAGACATGATTAATATTCAAGTGTCTGTACCCCATTATTCTCTTAATAAAGATGAAAAGGTTTATTCTATTATTAAACCATATCTATTGAGACAGAACTGGTTTTATAAGATCCGTTTGTTATTCATTCAGAATACTGAGAGCGGGGATACCGGTTCAGAAATTATAATTTCCCATAATCAATTAAATGATAAAACTGATTCAGCTAAAGATACATCGAAGTTTCGCTTCAAATTCAAAACTAAAGGGAAACGTCCAGAACAGTACCCGAAAAAATCAAACCTGTTAGTTGAGAGAGGTACGATTTATATTCCTACAAATCCAATAATCATGTTTGTCGGTGCCGTTCCACTTAATGAAGAAGAAAATATCAAAGTAGAAGTACATATTGCTCCTGGGAGAGCGTCAATTAAAGAATCCATAAATTTCAAACTTGACAGTGAACAACTAAGGTACATCGAATTAAGAACATTAATACCTTCAAAACAGACTTCTAGCAATATTCTAATACAATTGGCAATTTATATGTATCATCTTCCCATGATAAACCTTTAATGTCGTGGTTTAAGAATGGTAACAGACCAGAACAAATTTCAATTTAGAGATTTGCTTAAATATCAAGTTTTTGACATTAAAGGACAACTTGTAGGACAAATAACTGATGTTGTATTGTCTACAAGTGATTTATCAATTTCTAAACTCATTATTAGCCAAGATTTGTTTGACTATGAGTGCAAAATAATGAAGTTTGAAGATATTTCCCGAGAAGATATAGAAAAACAACATTTTACACTTTCTTGTGAGCAATTAGAAATTCCAACCGCTACAACCCAAGATTTTTGGGATATAACTGAAGACAAAAAAGAGATCTTGTATTCTAGGCTCAAAAAACTCCCAATTATAGATGTCGATTATCAAGAACACGAAAGTAAAGTTATGGATCTTGTCACACGGGATTTAAAGGAGAGAGATCCCAGAATATTACTTTTAGAGGGAGGATATATCGTCTCTAACGATTTTATAAGATATATATCTGACAAGGAAATAATGCTGACTATTGCAATTAGTAATATCGAAAATGTCAGATATTTACAAGAAGAATCTTATGAAAGTTTTTTTATTGACCCTGATTCTGAACTTGATAACTTAGATATTAATAATCCTGATTGGTTCGCAGTGAACAAATTAATTATTCTCGGTCATATTGAACAAATAGAACAGTTATTGAAAGAATGGCAAATGTCAGAAGAATTTCCAAAGGAAGAAAGACTCCAATTATGTTATCATCATGGGAAAACACTCATAGAATTAGGAGAAGTTAATGAAGCTATTCCGCTGTTTAAAATGATTATCCTCTTTGCAGATCAGAACGTAGTTGATCAATTACTGCTAGGGCGCGCTTATACGCAATTGGGAAATTGTTTAACTAAAGTAGGTGATTTGGATGAAGCACAAAATACCTTGAAAGAGGCTGTTGGAGTTTTAGGTGACATTAAATACAGTGTTTATAGAGTAATTGCAATTAATTGGATTGCTAGGAATTATTGGCTTCGTGGGATGTGGAAAGAAGCCTTAAGGATTTTTGAAGAGTCTTTATGGCTAGCAAAAGCATTCAATAGCCCCAAGGCCATTGCTATGACATTGGAAAATTTAGGGATAATCCATAGAGACGATGGACAACTAGACAAGGCGAATGAGTTTTTCCAAGAAGGAATTAAGATCTTAAAGAATGGATACCCCCGAACCTTATCCTCTATTATGAAAAATCAGGCAATAGCCTATTATGAACGGGGAATGTCTGGGAAAGCGCTCGAAATCAATTTTGACGGGTTAATTATTCGAGAAAAAATTGGGAATCCAATTGATATTGCAGACTCAGTCTTTAACTTTGCTCGTCTGGAATTCGCAATGGGTAGTCTCAACTCTTCCTCATCAACCTTAGATCGTTTTCCTTCAGGACCATACAAACACCCCATTCTTAAGGCTTATCGAAGTATCATTGATGGATTATTGGAGATGACGAAAAAGAATTGGGATCAGGCAATAATTTGTTTTAAAAACGCTTTGTCTCCCTATCTAGATTTTAATTATCAAGTATGGGTGTATGAATACTTAACTGTTTCTTTGTTGTTAAAGTGGAAAGAGAATCCTGAAAAAGAAATCATAACCGAATTAAAAGACCGATTGTCAAAAGCTCGTGCTCTAACAACAAAAAATAACTTGAATAGTTATACGTGCAAAATTTCTATTATATTGGCTTTAATTGCCTTGTATAAAAAGGAATTTGAAAATGCAGAGAGATATTTTCGAGAATCATCAAAATTAGCAAAAGTACACAATTTGAAAACTCATGAAAGAATTTCTCAAAGGGGATTAGAATCAATACCTAGCGTCATTGAAACGTTCAACAGCGAGAAATCAATTGACGAATCAGGTTTTGATCAAATCCATGTTACTGAAGAAAAAATCAAAATGGAAATCGTTCTTTATGCCCGTTATTTGAGAAACGTTCATATGTTCTAAACAAGGATCATAACTAGCTTTAAGAACCTTAGAAGGACACTAAATTCTTCTGCAAGCTCGTACAAAGAGCTTATCTGCAAGGTTTTTGGAAAAAGCTGACCGAATTAGTTCGTGGCAATAGGCAATAGCTCGAATGTTAGAGCAAAAAAAAGAAAAATGTAAAAAAAAGAAGGAAAATGTAAGTTCTAATTGAAATTCCTACCTAGGACATAGGCAATTTATCTCTGTAATAGAAATTACATACCAAGAGCTTTCTTGACTCCTTCTCCATAAGCGGGATCTACTTTGTCAAAGTGCTCCAATTGTCTTTTGATGATGTGTTCAGGAACTCCATCCATGGATGCAGCGATGTTATTGAATAGCCTTGCCTTCTGTTCATCATTGAAGAGATAGAAAAGTGCTCGTGGTTGGCCGTAATCATCATTGCCCTCATGATGATTGTAGCGATCAGCGTCTCCTGAGATCTTGAGGGGCGGTTCTGCGTACTTTGAGTTTTCTTTGGGGCCTCCGAAGGAATTGGGTTCGTAGTAAGCATCTGGATTCTTCTTAAAATTATCAAAGAATCTCATGTGACCATCTTTATGGTAGTGTGCGACTCCACTTTTCGGCCTATTTACAGGTAGTGACTCATAATGGGTACCAAGCCGGTATCTGTGGGCATCTGCATAAGAGAAGATTCTGGCCTGCAACATCTTATCAGGGGAGAAGCTAATTCCAGGTACAATATTTGAGGGGGAGAATGCGGCCTGTTCAATATCTGTGAAGTAATTATCAGGATTCCTGTTTAATTCCATTACACCAACTTCGATCAAGGGATACTCGTTATGAGGCCAGACTTTTGTCAGATCAAAAGGATTGTAGGAAGTTTTTAATGCGTCTTCCTCTGGCATCACCTGTACATACAAGGTCCACTTGGGGAATTCACCTCTCTCAATAGTTCCGAAAAGCTCTTCCTGATATGATTCCCTTGTCCTACCGATAACCTCCGCAGCTTCCTCGTTGGTATAGAATTTATGTCCCTGTTGAGTTTTGAAGTGGAACTTGACCCAAAAGCGCTCATTGTTTGCGTTGATGAAACTATATGTGTGAGAACCATAACCATTCATATACATGGGAGCCACAGGAATACCTCTGTCAGACATAAGGATGGTTACTTGGTGCAGGCTTTCTGGAGAAAGACTCCAGAAATCCCAAGCAGCAGTATTGGATCGGAGATTGGTCTTGGGATGCCTTTTCTGTGTATGAATGAAATCTGGGAACTTCAGGGGGTCGCGTATGAAGAAGACAGGCGTGTTGTTACCAACCATATCCCAATTTCCTTCATCAGTGTAGAACTTTAGTGCAAAGCCGCGAACGTCTCTCTCGGCATCAGCAGCACCCATTTCACCGGCAACAGTAGAAAATCGGGCTAGCATATCGGTCTTCTTACCGATTTCACTGAAAATATTGGCTTTGGTATATTTTGTGATATCATGAGTTATAATCAAGGTACCGAAGGCACCCCATCCCTTGGCATGTACTACTCGTTCAGGAATTCTTTCCCTGTTTTGGTGTGCGAGTTTCTCAATTAATTGGTAATCCTGTATAAGAACAGGACCCCTAGGACCAGCGGTTAGTGTGTTCTGGTTATCTGCCACTGGATTTCCGGCAGTTGTTGTTAAAGTTTTCTCTTTTTTATCCTTCATCTTGA